>NZ_JBFRCK010000025.1:0-135708 GCF_040965775.1 Paraburkholderia sp. BR10954 | reverse complement strand
CATCGAGTTCTTTTCCAGATGGCGCTTCGCGCGCAACACCTGGTTGAGCTCACGAATCACATGCACCGGTAAGCGCACGGTGCGCGCCTGGTTCATGATCGCGCGCTCGATGCTCTGGCGAATCCACCATGTCGCGTAAGTCGAAAAACGGAAGCCGCGCGTCGGATCGAATTTTTCGATTGCGTGCATCAGCCCGAGATTGCCCTCCTCGATAAGATCGAGCAGCGGCACGCCGCGATTCAGATAACCCTTGGCAATGCTGACGACCAGCCGCAGATTGCGCTCGATCATCACCTGCCGCGCTTCGAACTCGCCGGCCTTGGCAAGGCGCGAATATTTCTGCTCTTCCTCGACGGTGAGCAGCGGCTTCACGCTGATGCGGTTTAGATAATGCTGGATCGTGTCGGCCGTGAGTTCGGCCTGCAGGAGTGCGCGGAAATCGTCGGCGTCGGGCACGGCGTCCCCGGTGCTTTCGCGCGCGTCGGCGCCCTCGCTGTCGTCGAGGCCGCTCTGGCGTTCGTCGAGATCGCGCTCCTCGACGATCTCTTCTTCCACTTCCGAAGCGCCGCTTTCGTCCACTGCGGCGGACGTGACTTCGCTGATCGTCTCAGACTCGGCTTGCGGCGGGCGGCGCTTCGATTTCGGCATGGTCGTATCGCTTATTGCGGCGGCAAATACTTCAGTGGGTCGACTGGTTTACCCTGTCGGCGAACTTCGAAATGCAACATCACGCGGTCGGAATCGCTATTGCCCATCTCAGCGATCTTCTGCCCCTTCGTCACCGCGTCCCCCTCTTTTACCATCAAAGCGCGGTTGTGTGCATACGCGGTGAGATAAGTTGCATCATGCTTGATGATAATGAGATTGCCGTAACCACGCAGCCCATTTCCCGCATAGACGACGCGACCATCGGCCGACGCTTTAACCGGCTCGCCCGCGGAGCCGCCGATATTGACGCCTTTGTTGGTCGAGTCGTTGAAGGTGTTGAGCAGCGGACCGCGCACTGGCCATGCAAATGCTACGTTGCCCGCCGCCGCGCTGCCGAGCTCGGCGTTCGCCGCAGAGGAATTGGCCGGAGGCGCAGCTACCGCGCCGTTCGCGGGCGTACCGTTCGTCGCGCCGCCGTAGAGCGGCGGCATCGCGGCGCCGACCGCGGCCGGCGCGTTGCTGTTCAGCGGCGCGCTTTGCACCGCGCCCGTGCTGCCGATCGGCGCGGTCGACACGCCCGGCGTCATGGCCGCGGTATTCGCACCCGGCGGCACGACGCGCAGCAGCTGGTCGACTTCGATCTGATTCGGATTGGTCAGGTTGTTCCACGTCGAGATGTCGCGGTAATTCTGGCCGTTTTCGAGCGCAATGCGGTACAGCGTATCGCCCGGCTTGACGCGATAGTAACCGGGCGGCGGCGGACCGAGCGGCACCGCCGGTTGCGCCGCGCCCTGCGCGGTGGAGAGCACGCCGCCGCCGGAGCGGTCGACGACGGGCGCCTGGTCGAGCCGGGATGCACAGGCCGTCATCAACAGGGACAAGGCGAGCACGCACACGCTGCGCTGGGTTACGGTCAGGGGGGTATTCGGGGTGGTTCTCTGCATCGCGCGCAACATACTCATCGGTGTCAAATCACTCCGGATTTTAAGGGTACAAAGAAAACGCGATCAAGCCGCGACTCGCGCCATTGCGCGGGCCCGAGGCGCTCGACCAGCGTCAGCACCTGACTCTGTCCTTCCTGCGAGCCGACCGGCGCCACCAGACGTCCGCCGATCGCAAGCTGCTCGAGCAGCGCCTGTGGAACGTCGAGCCCTGCAGCCGCGATCACGATCGCGTCGAACGGCGCCGCCGACGGCAAACCGAGCCGCCCGTCGCCGTAATGCAGCCGGATATTCGGAATGCGCAGCGGACGCAGATTCGTCTTCGCGCGCTCGGACAGCGGCTTGATGCGTTCAATCGAATAAACCTCGCGCGCGACCTGGCTCAGCACCGCTGCCTGATAGCCACAGCCGGTGCCGATTTCGAGCACCGTGTTCGGCGCGCGCCCGGCCGCCGCGAGTTCGATCATCCGCGCGACCACGGACGGCTTCGAGATGGTCTGGTGATGACCGATCGGCAGCGCGGCATCTTCGTACGCCTGGGCCGCAAGACCCGGATCGACGAACATGTGGCGCGGCACCGCCGCCATCGCGTTCAGCACGCGCTGGTCGCTGACGCCATTGGCTCGCAGGCGTTCGACCATCCGTTCGCGAACCCGTTCCGAGGTCAGCGCGAGGGCGTTGTTCATCGCGCTGCTGCTTGCGCCGCCGAATGCGCCGCTCATCGCACCGGCTAGCGCGGCGTTCGACGCGGGTTTCGCGCCTTGCTGCGGTTGCGGCTGAAGTGGTGGTGTCGGACGTGCGCTGTGTGCAGACGCACGCGTCGAGGTTTTGCCTGGCTTGACCGACGACTTCGGTGCTTGCTTGACAGGCTGACCCGCCAATGCGCTGGACAACGAGTTCGCCGCTGTCTTTGCGACTGGCGCGGCCTGCGGCTTCGGCGGCATCGCCCCGGTGGTTCCGGTTGGCGTGCCCAACGTAGCGATTTGCGTCTTCGCCTGGGGAATCACCTGGGGTCGCGTCGCCGGCGTTGACGTTGCTTGAGCAGCAGCGGAGGTCCTCGCTTGCGCTCGTGCGGCCGCGCCGCCCTGCGTCGGTTTCGCCGACTGCTGCCGCGCATTCAACGCCGCGCTCGCCGCGAGCGCCGCCGCGCGCATCTCCCCCGGACGTCCCTCGGGCCGGCGCGGTTCGCGCACCAGGTCCTCGAGACCTAGCGGAAAGCGCTTCGCGCGCTCGCCAGTCATGAACTGCCGCTCCCGGCGCGTAGCCAGTCGCGCGCCGCGGGCAGCATTTGCGTGTAGGTCAGATCGAGCTGCAGCGGCGTGATCGACACGGCGCCGTTCGCGACCGCGTGGAAGTCCGTGCCTTCGCTCGCGTCGCGCGCCTGGCCCGAGGCGCCGATCCAGTAGATCGGTTCGCCGCGCGGATTGGTTTGGCGGATCACCGGCTGCGACGGATGACGTTTGCCGAGTCGGGTGATCTCCCAGCGGCGCAGGTTGTCATACGGCAGGTTAGGAATATTGACGTTCAGCAGCGGATGTCCCGGCAACGGCCGCTCGAGATAATGCGCGACGATTTCGGCGGCAACGCGCGCCGCGTCTTCGAGATGCACCCAGTCTTTGTCGACCAGCGAAAACGCGATGGCCGGCACGCCGAACATGATGCCTTCGGTGGCGGCCGCGACGGTGCCGGAATACAGCGTGTCGTCGCCCATGTTCTGGCCGTTGTTGATACCCGACACGACGAGGTCCGGTGTATGGTCGAGCATGCCGGTCAGTGCGATGTGCACCGAGTCGGTCGGTGTGCCGTTCACGTAGTAGAAGCCATTCGCCGAACGCAGGACCGAGAGCGGCCGCCACAGCGTCAGGGAATTCGACGCGGCGCTGCAGTTCTGTTCGGGAGCCATCACGGTGACGTCGGCGATCGGCTTCAGCGCTTCGTAAAGCGCGGCGAGGCCCGGCGCCAGATAACCGTCGTCGTTGCTGAGTAGGATTCGCATGCGCCGATTGTAACCGAGGAAAGATGGCACGCGAACGACATGGTCGGCGTCTCTGCATGGCGCGCACGAGCGTCGTGCGAGCCGGGTTTATTCAGGTGCGCGGAGGCTTGTGCCGAACGCAAGGATGCTGCTTTGAGCCGCAATCCGCAGCGCAATGAATCGTACGGTCGTGCGCTTTGCTTTACACTCGAAACCGTTGCGAACCCTGAACGATATGGAGCCACGATGCGCGCGATTCGCTGCAAACAGTACGGGCCACCCGAGAGCCTGGTCGTCGATAACCTGCCGGATCTCGAACCGCCGCCAGGCCATGTCGTGATCGACGTGAAGTCCGCAGCCGTCAATTTTCCCGACGTGCTGATCATCGAGAACAAATACCAGTTCAAACCGCCGCTGCCGTTCACGCCGGGCTCGGAAGCCGCGGGCATCGTACGCGCGGTGGGCGAAGGCGTCACGCAGTTCGGGCCCGGTTCGCGCGTGGCCGCGTTCACCGGCTCCGGCGGTTTCGCCGAACAGGCGCTCGCACCCGCCGCAGCCTGCGTGCCGCTCGACGACGATGTGTCGTTCGAACTCGCGGCCGCGTTCACGCTCGCGTATGGCACCTCGCATCACGCGGTGGTCGATCGCGGCGCGCTGCAGCCTGGCGAGACGATGCTCGTGCTAGGCGCGGCCGGCGGCGTCGGGCTGGCTGCGGTCGAAATCGGCAAGGCGCTCGGCGCGCGCGTGATCGCGGCGGCATCGAGCGACGAAAAGCTCGCGACCTGCGTCGAGCACGGCGCGGACGCGACGATCAACTACAGCAGCGAGGATCTGCGCGAGCGCATCAAGGCACTCACCGACGGCAAAGGCCCGGACGTGATCTACGACCCGGTCGGTGGCGTGTATGCGGAGCCGGCGTTTCGCAGCATCGGCTGGAGGGGGCGTTATCTGGTGGTCGGCTTTGCCAACGGCGAGATCCCGAAGCTGCCGCTGAACCTGATGTTGCTCAAGGGCGCAAGCGTAGTCGGCGTATTCTGGGGCGATTTCGCGAGGCGCGAGCCGCAGCGCAACCGTGCGGCATTCGAGCAGATGACCGGCTGGATTCGCGAAGGCAAGCTCAAGCCCTATGTGTCCGCCCGCTATTCGCTCGACGACACCGGCCGCGCGTTGCGCGACATGGCCGAGCGTCGCGTGATCGGCAAGGTGGTCATCACGCCGTAGCGCATCCAATCAGGCAGCATGAAAAACGGCGCGGCGCCCGAAGGCGATTTCGGGCGCCGCGCCGCTTGCGATCCACACTCACAGCTTCTCGGTATCTCCGGTGCGCGGCTGCCACTTCATCAAACGCCGCTCCGCGATCCCGACGATCGCGTCGAGAATCAGCGCGAACGCGGTGAGCACCAGAATGCCCGCGAACACGGTGTTGATATCGAAGGTGCCTTCGGCCTGCAGGATCAGATAGCCGACGCCGCGCGCCGAGCCCAGATACTCGCCCACCACCGAGCCGACGAACGCCAGCCCCACCGACGTATGCAGGCTCGAAAACACCCAGCTCATCGCGCTCGGCAGATACACGAAGCGCAGCAGCTGTTTGCGGTTCGCGCCGAGCATGCGCGCGTTCGCGAGCACGACCGGGCTCACTTCCTTCACGCCCTGGTAGACGTTGAAGAACACGATGAAGAACACCAGCGTGACGCCGAGCGCGACCTTCGACCAGATGCCGAGGCCGAACCACACGCCGAAGATCGGCGCGAGAATCACGCGCGGCATCGAGTTCGCGGCCTTCACGTACGGATCGAACAGCGCGCTCGCGATCGGCGCGAGCGCGAGCCACAAGCCGACGCCGAGCCCGATCGCGGTGCCGAACACGAACGCGAGCACGGTCTCGACGAGCGTGATCCACAGGTGCAGATAAATCTCGCCGCTCGTGAACCACTCCCAGATCCGCTGCAGCACTTTCTGCGGCTCGCCGAAGAAGAAAGCCGCCTTGTTCGGATCGTCGAAATAGAACGGCGGCACCAGCGTCGGGCTCGTCAGCACGTACCACAGCACGAAGCACAGCACGAGCAGCAGCCACTGCCAAATCACCAGATTCGCCCGGTTTGGGCGCAACGTCTTCCACATGACTTTGATTGCCTCGGACGATTGTTGAACGCGTCTTCTCTATTGATGCGCATGCAGGGATGCGCGACACGCTTAAACAGCAGTCAGTTGCTGCTGATACCCCTTGAGCACTTCATCGCGCAGCACGCCCCAGATCTGCGCATGCAATTCGACGAAGCGCGGATGCGAACGGATTTCGGCGACATCGCGCGGCCGTGGCAGATCGATCCGGAACTCGCCGATCGGATGCGTGGCGGGGCCGGCCGACAGCACGACCACGCGATCCGACATCGCGATCGCTTCGTCGAGATCGTGCGTGATGAACAGCACCGCCTTGCGCTTCGCGGCCCAGAGGTCGAGCAGTTCGTTTTCCATCAGCTGCCGAGTTTGAATGTCCAGCGCGGAAAACGGCTCGTCCATCAGGATGATGTCGGGATCGAGGATCAGCGTTTGCGCCATCGCGACGCGCTTGCGCATGCCGCCCGACAGCTGATGCGGATAGCGGTCGCCGAAGCCGCCGAGTCCGACGCGCTTCAACCACTCTTCGGCCTTCGCGCGCGCGTCTGCGGCCGACATGCCGCGAAACGACAGGCCGGCCATCACGTTGTCGAGCGCCGAGCGCCACGGCATCAGCGCATCGGCCTGAAACATGTAGCCCGCGCGGCGATTCAGGCCATCGAGCTTTTCGCCGAACACGCTGACCGCGCCCGTCGATGGCTGCAGCAGCCCCGCGCCGATGTTCAGCAGCGTGGACTTGCCGCAGCCAGTCGGCCCGACCACCGACACGAACTCGCCCGGCTCGATACGCAGCGTCGTGTCTTTGACCGCTGTGTAGCGCTGCGCGCGGTTGTCGCGCGCGGCGAACGTGCAGGTGATGTTTTCGAGCGCCAGGGCAGCAACGGTCATCGTACGGCTCGCTTCAGGGATCGGGTTTGCGGGGAGATGTCGCGGCGACGCTGGAGAACGCGCGCGCCGCGTCGTTTATGCCTTGACGGTCGTCAGCGCCTTCTTCACGAAGTCGTTGGTCCACGTCTTCGTCAGATCGATCTGCGCGTTCTGGATCATCGGATCGAACGCTTTCAGCGTCTTCAGCGACGTCGCGGGGCCGTCGGCGGGCATCAGGCCGTCGGGCGACATCGCTTCGCGCACGTGCTGCCACGCGTCGAGATAGAGTGCGCGGTCGCCGAGCAGATAGCTCTCCGGCACCGTATTGATCAGTTCGCTGCCGCTCGCGTTCTGCAGCCACTTGAGCGCGCGCACCATCGCATTGGTCAGCGCCTGCGTGGTGTTCGGGTTCTTCGTGATGAACGACTGCGACGCGTACAGGCAGCCCGCCGGCATGTCGCCGCCGAACACCGTGTGCGTGTCGGCGAGCGTGCGCGTATCGGATACGACGCGCACTTCGCCGGCGCGCTCGAGGCGCGTGACGACCGGATCGAGATTGGCGATCGCGTCGATCTGGCCGGACTGCAGCGCGGCGATTGCACCGGCACCCGCGCCCACGCCGATGAACGCGACGTCTTTCGGACTGAGCCCGGCTTTCGCGAGCACGAAGCTCGCCATGATCGACGTCGACGAACCCGGCGCGGTCACACCGATCTTCTTGCCCTTCAGATCGGCGATCGACTTGAAGTTCGGCATCGTCTTCTTCGACACCGCGAGCACGATCTGCGGCGCGCGGCCTTGTAGCACGAACTCACGGAACATCTGCTTTTGCGCCTGCAACAGCAGCGTGTGTTCGAACGCGCCGGAGACCACGTCGGCGCTTCCGCCGACTGCCGCCTTCAGCGCCTGCGAGCCGCCCGCGAAGTCGGAAATCTCGACTTCGAGCCCTTCGTCCTTGAAGTAGTTGCGGCGCTCGGCGATCGTCAGCGGCAGGTAGTAGAACAGGTTCTTGCCGCCGACCGCGATGGCGACCCTGGTGGTCTCGGGTTTGGCCTGAGCGAAAGCGAACGGTGTGGCCGCGAGCGAGGCGCCCGCGAGCGCCGCACCGCCGGCGAGGAAGGTTCTGCGTTGCATGGTCCGTTGTCTCCAGATTTTTTTAGTCCGGCTTTTGACCGCCCGGGTGCGCGTTGCGCACGCGCTTGGGCACGGTGTGGCTTGCCGGTCGCGCGGAGCCGATCGTGCGTCAGCGCCGCGCTTTAAGCGCTCTTCTCAATGCGTTGCACCGTGCGCATCAGACGATCTGTTGCGCCCGCAACCGCGCGATGCCGTCAGCATCATAACCCAGTGATTGAAGGACTTCATCGGTATGTTCACCCAGTTCCGGCCCTAGCCAGCGCGTCTCGCCGGGCGTCGCCGACAGCTTCGGCGTGACCGTAGGCAGCGTGATTTCCTTGCCGTCCCGCCACTTGAAACGCTGGATCATCTGCCGCGCGATGAACTGCGGATCGGTGAACATATCGGCGACGCTGTAGATGCGGCCCACCGGTACATCCGCCGCGTTCAGCACCGCGAGCGCTTCGTCGATCGTGCGCGTGGACAGCCACGCGGCGATCGCGGCGTCGATTTCCTGGGTGCGCGGCACGCGGCCGTCGTTATGCGCGAGCGCCGGATCGTTCGCGAGATCGTCCCGTTCGATCGCAATCATCAGCCGCTTGAAGATCGGATCGCTATTGCCGCCGATCACGATGCTGCCGTCGCTGCACGGATAAGTATTGGACGGCACGATGCCCGGCAGTGACGCGCCGGTACGCTCGCGCACCATCCCGTAGACGCCGTATTCGGGCACCACGCTTTCCATCATGTTGAAGACGGCCTCGTACAGCGCGACGTCGACGACCTGCCCCCTGCCGCCGTTCACCTGCTTGTGATGCAGCGCCATCAGCGCGCCGATCACGCCGTGCAGCGCGGCGATCGAATCGCCGATCGAAATGCCGATACGCGGCGGCGGCAGATCCGGATAGCCGGTGATATGGCGCAGACCGCCCATCGATTCGGCGATCGCACCGAAGCCGGGCCGGTCGCGATACGGACCCGTCTGGCCGTAGCCCGACAGACGCACCATTACCAGACCGGGGTTCTCGGCGGACAGCACGTCGTAGCCGAGCCCGAGTTTTTCGAGCAGCCCCGGCCGGAAATTCTCGACGACGATATCGGCCTCTTTCGCGAGCCGCCGCACGATCTCTTTGCCCTCTTCGGCTTTCAGGTTGATCGTGACGGACTTCTTGTTGCGCGCCTGCACGGCCCACCACAGCGACGTACCGCCCACTTCCGGATACAGCTTGCGCCATTTGCGCAGCGGGTCGCCGCCTTTAGGGTCTTCGATCTTGATGACGTCGGCGCCGAATTCGCCGAGAAAACGCGCAGCGAACGGCCCGGCGATCAGCGTGCCGAGTTCAAGCACCTTGACGCCGGCGAGCGGACCGCGTGCGTCATGCGGTGCGGTGCTCGCGCCTGAATCGGGGGTGGCGCTCATGAGTCTCCTTTGTCGGCCAGAGTTGGTGCACAGCGCTTGCTCTGGTCCCCTGCAAGTGGGTTGCATGGTTTTGTATCGCCATGCGCACGGTCCGCACGGCTGGCGACGACGCGTGTCTTCACGGGTACCACGCCGGCCAACGCAAGCCGCGTGGCTACATCGAACGACGGTCGAGCATCGCGCGCGCGATCGTGCCCGCGTCGACATATTCGAGCTCGCCGCCCACCGGCACGCCGCGCGCGAGACGCGTGACGGCAAGGCCGCGCGCCTTCAGTGTCTGTCCGAGGTAATGCGCGGTGGCCTCGCCTTCGTTGGTGAAATTGGTGGCCAGCACGACTTCCTTGACGACGCCATCCGACGCGCGCTTCACGAGCCGGTCGAAATGGATCTCCTTCGGGCCGATGCCGTCGAGCGGACTCAACCGCCCCATCAGCACGAAATAGAGGCCGCGATAGGTCATCGTCTGTTCGAGCATGATCTGGTCGGCCGGCGTTTCGACGACGCACAGCAGCGACGGATCGCGCTCCTCATCGAGGCAGACCTCGCAGATCTGCGCTTCGGTAAACGTGTTGCACTTTTCGCAGTGACGCAGATGCTCGGTCGCGAACAACAGCGAGCGGCCGAGCTTTTCGGCGCCTTCGCGATCGTGTTGCATCAGGTGATATGCCATGCGTTGCGCGGACTTCGGCCCGACACCGGGCAGCGCGCGCAGCGCTTCGACGAGCGCCGACAGGGCGGAAGGTTGTTTCATGCGGATCGGCGTCGACGTGGGTGGTGCTCGGGTGGGCGAATCGGGATGCAGGGTGGTGCTCGGGGACCGGGGCGCGCTTTCGCACCGCGGCAATGAACCGCCGCGGCGCTCACCCGCTCCAGCCTGCTCTCAATTAGAGCAGGTTTAGAACGGCAGCTTGAAGCCCGGCGGCAGCGGCAGGCCGGCGGTCATGCCGCCCATCTTTTCCTGCGCGGTCGCCTCGGCCTTGCGCACGGCGTCGTTGAACGCCGCGGCGACGAGATCTTCCAGCATGTCCTTGTCGTCCGCGAGCAGGCTCGGGTCGATTGACACGCGGCGCACGTCGTTCTTGCAGGTCATCGTCACCTTGACGAGACCGGCACCCGACTGCCCCTCGACTTCGATCTGCGCGAGTTGCTCCTGCATCTTCTTCATGTTTTCCTGCATCTGCTGGGCTTGTTTCATCAGCCCGGCGAGTTGGCCTTTCATCATGGACGTGCTCCTTCTAGATAGCGTGAAATCTGGCATTCCGGCGCCGCGCTGCGACGACGCCGCGAACGATGAATCAGTGGGCCGGCGCCGCGCCGTTCGGAGCGGCGTCCGGGGTAATCGGGCGGATCGAGCCCGGCACGATGCTCGCGCCGAATTCGCGAATCAGCGACTGCACGAACGGATCGGCGCTGATTTCGCGCTCGGCCTCCTGCTGGCGCTGCGCGCGCAGCTTCGCGTCGTGCGCTGCAGCGGTACGGCGCGCCGGGCCGACTTCGACCTGCACGTCGACGTTCTGGCCGAGCCGCTCGACGAGCGCTGCTTTCAGTTTAGCGACCTGCGACGCTTCCGCGTATTGCGGCACCGGCACGTTGAGCTTCAGCGTGCTGCCTTCGAGCGCCATCAGTTCGCTGTTGAACGCAAGCTGATACGAAATGCCCTTCAGCGGCAGATCGACCGCGAGCGCGGGCCAGTCGCCGGTGAAACCGAGCGGATCGAGCGGCACCGCGGGCGGCAGCGGGCGTGTGTCGACGACCGGCGCCGGTGCGGCGGCCTGCGCGGCCGGGCCGCCCATGCGGACGTCGTCGGGGCCGTGGTCGAACACCGGCACGAAGTTGTCGTCTGGCGGAATGAAGTACGCGTCGTCCGCGGCCGACAGCGGCATGTAGTCGTCGGGCGGCATGTCGTCCCAAGGTGGGCTCGACGGGCTGGTCTGTTGCGCGTTGCCGCTTGCGCCGGTGTGGGCGTCTCGGATGGGCGCAGCCTGCGCGGCGCTGTCTTGCGACGCGCGGCGTGGCGCACCGGGGGTCGGCACCGGCACGACCACGCGCGGCGCGGCGGAATTCGGGGCGACCGGCGCGGCCGGCTTCGCGGGCGCGGGCGTGTTGGGGCGGCCACGGTCGGACGATACTTTCATGCCGGCGTTGCGCAGCACGTCGAGCGCGGCGCTCGCGCCGCCCGCGCGACGCGGCGCGGAGTCGGCCGAGGCCGCCGGTGCCGGCGTTGAAGCGGGTGCAGCGAATTCCTGGCGCGCTTCCGGCTCCGGTGCCGTGGCCTCTTCCGCGCGAGCCAGCGCGCTCGGCGCGGACGCAGGTGCGAGGTCAGAAGCCTGATTCGAGACCGGCGCAGTCGAACCGGCGATCGCGGCGCCATCATTCGGGGGCGAGTCTTCCCAAGGTGCCAGCGGACGTGCCGACCGAGCCGGTGCGTCTGTCACGCGCGCTGCTTCAGCTTGCGCGGTGTCGGCTGCGGGCTTCGCGATCGGCTTTGCAACCGGCGCGGTCGATTTCATCGCATCGCCCGGTTCCTCGCCGGCGACGCCCACCTGAGGTCCGCGAGTCGGCGCAGCGGCTGCCATGGCCGTCGCGGACGAAGGCGTCAGCGCGCGCAGCGCGGCAACCGTCGGTGCACCAGAACGCTTCGCACCGGCGCCGGCCGCACCGGTCTGCGCGCCAGCGGCTCCCGCCGCCCCACCGCCGCCGCCTGTCGGCGCCGGCTCGAACGCGAGCATGCGCAGCAGCGTCATCGTGAAGCCCGCGTATTCGTCGGGCGCGAGGCCCAGCTCGCTTCGGCCGATCGTCGCGATCTGATAGAACAGTTGCACCTGCTCGGCGCTCAATGTGTCGGCGAAGCGGCGCAAGTCGGCCGCCTCCGGCCATTCGTCGAGCACCGACGAAGGCGCGAACTGCGCCCACGCGATCCGGTGCAGCAGGCTCGCCAGATCCTGGAGCGCCGTCGAAAACGACAGGCTGCGCAAGGCCATTTCATCGGCGACCGCGAGCACCGCCGCGCCGTCGCCCTGCGCGAGCGCGTCGAGCAGGCGGATCAGATAGCTTTGGTCGAGCGCGCCGAGCATGCCGCGCACCGCGTCTTCGCTGACCTGGTTCGCCGAATAAGCGATCGCCTGATCGGTCAGCGATAGCGCGTCGCGCATCGAACCGTCGGCCGCGCGCGCGAGCAGGCGCAACGCCTGCGCCTCGTGAGGCACGTTCTCTTCGCCGAGAATGCGTTTGAGATGCGACACGATATGGCCGGCCGGCATCTGCTTCAGATTGAACTGCAGGCAGCGCGACAGCACGGTGACAGGAATCTTCTGGGGGTCGGTGGTCGCGAGGATGAACTTGACGTGCGGCGGCGGCTCTTCGAGCGTCTTCAGCATCGCGTTGAACGCGTGGTTCGTCAGCATGTGCACTTCGTCGATCATGTAGACCTTGAAGCGCGCATCGACGGGCGCATACACCGCGCGCTCGAGCAGCGCGGCCATTTCATCGACGCCGCGATTGCTCGCCGCGTCCATCTCGACGTAATCGACGAAACGCCCTTCATCGATCTCGCGACACGCACGGCACACGCCGCACGGCGTCGACGTCACGCCGGTCTCGCAATTGAGTGCCTTCGCGAAGATGCGCGACAGCGTGGTCTTGCCGACGCCGCGCGTACCTGTAAACAAATAGGCATGGTGCAGACGGCCGCCGTCGAGCGCATGGGTGAGCGCGCGCACCACGTGCTCCTGTCCGACGAGCGAAGCGAAATCCTTCGGCCGCCATTTGCGTGCGAGAACTTGATAGGTCATCCGGAAATTGTATCAGTAACAATGGCGCGCAAAACCGATTCGGCAAGACGCGCGAACCCGCGACACGGCCACGACGATGCTCAGTCCGAACACGGCGAACGATCAATATTGAAGCGGGGAATACTATGAATGACAGCCTGCGGAGAATCCGTGAGAACGGCCGCGGAGAAAGAAGCAAAGGAAGGTGACGAGCCCGACCCTCGGCACTGGTGGAAAACGGCTGTGGCTGCTTCGTTCCCGACCTGACCAGGTTGACCATCCCTCCATGCGAGGAGGCCCGTCACGAAAGATTCTATCATTGCCGCGCGCATTGTGCGACTGTTGATATGCGCAAAACGCGAACGACGCTACGCTTCGCATACTGATAACGTCCGCTTGCTGCACGCCGCCCGACGTCATCCCAGCCGCCGCAACGACACCCGCCACGCAAGGCACTTGAGTTCGCCGGGCCCGCCACCATTTAGATTGCAACGCGGTATCCGTGTGCCGCAGACACCGGCCGACGCCGCGGCGGCGACCTATTAGCCCCACTGACCTAATGAGTACTATCGCCATCGGCAACGCATAGCGAATTAAGCTACACTGCCAGTTGAAAGACCCGCATACGCGACTCTTTCCGCGCATTCCGTGAAAATCCGGCATTTTTTCAGACGGTTTTTCTGATTTTCATAGGCATGCGCGGCGGGTTCCCGGATGCGGCAAAGCGAACGGAAATTTTCCCGGTTTTTGACGTATCGTGGCGAGCAATTCAGGCGGGCCTCGAACCGACAGAGGTATTCATAAATGAGCGAACAAATTAAGCATATTAGCGACGCATCGTTCGAACAGGACGTCGTGAAATCCGATAAACCCGTGCTGCTCGATTTCTGGGCCGAATGGTGCGGTCCCTGCAAGATGATCGCGCCGATCCTCGACGAAGTCGCGAAGGACTATGCCGATCGTCTGCAAGTCGCGAAGATCAATGTCGACGAGCATCAGTCCACGCCGGTCAAGTTCGGCGTGCGCGGCATCCCCACGCTGATCCTGTTCAAGAATGGCGCCGTCGCCGCTCAGAAGGTCGGCGCTCTGTCGAAGTCGCAACTCACCGCGTTCCTCGACGGCAACCTGTAAGACATACGGAAGCACGTCGCGGCGCTCGCGGGTTGATCGCGCGCCGCGACCAGTCGAGAATCGGGCGCATCGGTGGATGCAAACCACCGCGCCCGCCGGTCAGGCGTGTTGTCAACCGGCAACACGCTTTACGACAAAGATGCCACTCCGCCGCACTGGCGGAAATTGGCGTGTGCTATGCTAGAATCCAGAAAACGTCGAAAAGACGTGTAAGTCTTTGAGCGGTTCCGCTCACCCTCCTCCCAGATTTCATTTCGTCGCACCTTCTCCTGCGGGTTCTCCGTATGCATTTATCCGAGCTTAAGACTCTGCACGTGTCCCAATTGATCGAGATGGCCAATGGCCTCGAGATCGAAAGCGCGAACCGCCTGCGCAAGCAGGAATTGATGTTCGCCATTCTAAAAAAACGAGCCAAAGCGGGCGACACGATCTTCGGCGACGGCACCCTCGAAGTGCTGCCGGACGGTTTCGGCTTCTTGCGTTCGCCGGAAACCTCCTACCTCGCCAGCACGGATGATATCTACATCAGCCCATCGCAAATCCGCCGCTTCAATCTGCATACGGGCGACACGATCGAAGGCGAAGTGCGCACGCCGAAAGACGGCGAGCGCTATTTCGCGCTGGTGAAGGTCGACAAGGTCAACGGCCAGCCGCCGGAGGCCTCGAAGCACAAGATCATGTTCGAAAACCTGACGCCGCTGCACCCAAACAAGGTGCTGCTGCTCGAACGTGAAATGCGTGGCGAAGAGAACGTGACGGGCCGCATCATTGACATGATCGCGCCGATCGGCAAGGGCCAGCGCGGCCTGCTCGTCGCCTCGCCGAAGTCGGGCAAAACGGTGATGCTTCAGCACATCGCGCACGCAATCAAACAGAACCATCCCGACGTCGTGCTGTTCGTGCTGCTGATCGACGAGCGCCCGGAAGAAGTGACGGAAATGCAGCGTTCGGTGGCGGGCGAAGTGATCGCCTCCACGTTCGACGAACCCGCCGCGCGTCACGTGCAGGTCGCCGAAATGGTGATCGAGAAGGCCAAGCGCCTCGTCGAAATGAAGAACGACGTCGTGATTCTGCTCGACTCGATCACCCGTCTCGCGCGCGCTTACAACACGGTGGTACCGGCCTCCGGCAAGGTGCTCACGGGCGGTGTCGACGCGAACGCGCTGCAGCGTCCCAAGCGCTTCTTCGGCGCGGCGCGCAACATCGAGGAAGGCGGATCGCTGACCATCATCGGCACGGCGCTGATCGAAACCGGCAGCCGCATGGACGACGTGATCTACGAAGAGTTCAAGGGCACCGGCAACATGGAAGTGCACCTCGAACGCCGTCTCGCCGAGAAGCGCGTCTACCCGTCGATCAACCTGAACAAGTCGGGCACGCGCCGCGAAGAGTTGCTGATCAAGCCCGAAGTGCTGCAGAAGATCTGGGTGCTGCGCAAGTTCATTCACGACATGGACGAAGTCGAGTCGATGGAATTCCTGCTCGACAAGATCCGCCAGACGAAGAGCAACTCCGAGTTCTTCGACATGATGCGTCGTGGTGGCGGCAGCTAACGCGCAACGTTCGTGCTGGCCGTAGCGGCCGGCAACTGCACAGCATGAAAAACCGCTCGCAGATTGCGAGCGGTTTTTTTCGCCAGCTATATCGCGGGTGGCGTCAATGCACCGCCGGATGAGCTCTTGTGGGCGTCGAGCGCCTATGCGCTCGTGTTGCTGTTCATCGCGCAGCTAGTCGCGATTCTGACTTTCCGCATCTTCGCGATCGAAGAGTTCACATACGGCTACCGGTTGAAAAACATCGTGTGGCAGTTGACCATCTCCTTCGCGACCGCCTCGATGATCATCATCGAACAGCACCGGCTCGCGCTGCATCAAAGTCGCCTCGCGGAGTCCGTGAATCCGTACAATTCGATCTACCAGAACACGCTCGCGAATCGCGACGATCAGCCGGTCGGTCGCGCGGCAGGCCAATTTCCTCGCGTCGCTCGACGGCTTCCATTTTCTAATCGGCGTCACGATATGCGGCGGCCTGTTCGCCGCGTGGCAAAAACAGATCGACTGAAGGTGGGCTCAAGCATGCTGTCGAAACTCACGAACTGGCTGGGCACACGGCGTCGCGAGCGCGCGCTGCGCGATTACGCGATCGACGATTCCTTATGGCAGGCAACGCTCGCCGGTCTGCCCTTTCTCACACATCTGGAAGCCCCCGATCTCGCGCGGCTACGCGAGCTGACGAGTCTCTTCCTCGCGCAGAAGGAATTCTCGACCGCGCACGAGCTCGAACTGACCGATGCGATGACGGTCGGCATCGCCGCTCAGGCGTGCCTGCCGGTGCTGAACCTGAGCCTCGATCTGTATCGCGGCTGGGTTGGCGTAATCGTCTATCCGGGCGAGTTCGTGATCCGCAAGACCGTCGAGGACGAAGACGGCGTCGTGCACGAGATCGAACACGACGCCAGTGGCGAGGCGTGGGAAGGCGGCCCGGTGGTGCTGTCGTGGGAAGACGCGCAGATGACCGACGGCAGCGACGCATACAACGTCGTGATCCACGAGTTCGCGCACAAGATCGACATGCTGAACGGCGAAGCGGATGGCCACCCGCCGCTGATGCGCCGCTGGCACGCGCCGCTCGATGCGCAGGCATGGGCCGACGTGTTCGACCACGCATACGATCATTTCTGCGCGAAAGTCGACGCTGTGCCCGAGCGACGTTGGACGCGTTTCGAACGCGAGTCGCTGATCGATCCGTATGCGGCGGACCATCCGTCGGAATTCTTCGCCGTGTGCAGCGAGGCGCTGTTCGTGAAGCCACAAGCGTTCGAGGCGGAGTATCCGGAACTGTACCGGCTGCTCGCGCGCTACTATCGGCAAGATCCTGCGCGCGTCGGATTGACGTTCACGCCGGTTTGAGAAGCTGCAAACGGGCGCCGCTTGCGCCGCAATAGAATCTGGTGGCAGAAAAATCGCCAAGCGACTGATTTTCTGGCATAATCGCGGTTTTTCGACCGTAGGCAAGTGGCTCGCGCCTGAAGGCAGTCTAAATTAAGACTGCACGCGGGTTGGCTACCGCCAGATTAAAGGAAAGACCATGAAAGAAGGCATTCACCCGGATTACCGCGAAGTCCTGTTCATCGATATGTCGAACGACTTCAAGTTCGTGACGCGCTCGACCATCCAGACGCGCGAAACCGCGGAATTCAACGGCAAGACCTACCCGCTCGCAAAGATCGAAGTGTCGTCGGAATCGCACCCGTTCTACACCGGCCAGCAAAAGATCATGGACACGGCCGGCCGCGTCGAGAAGTTCAACAAGAAGTTCGGCGCCCGCGCTTCCGGCAAGGCAGCAAAGTAATACCGCGACGGTCCCGGCTTCCGGCCGGCAACGGAGCAAACAGAAAGGGCAGCGCGAGCTGCCCTTTTTTGTCGCCTGCGCGTGGGCGGCCGCTGGGTCGCATACCCGCGATGGCATAACCCGGAACCAGCACACCGCGCTTTCACGACACCTGTTACAGGTTGTCCATCGACGTTGCCGGGCGTTACCGGCCGTGACGTGCATCGCACCGCACGACTACAATGCCGGATGCTCGAAACGGGCCCTCCCGCCCTGACTTGCCGGACCGCTCCGGCTGCATCGTTTATCCAGACTCCACACACCGCATGAGACCTGTCGTCCGCCTCACCGCCTCTGCGACCAGTGCGTTGCCGCGCTGGCTGCTGCTGGCCATCTGTATCCTCTACGCCTCGTTCGGCCTGTTCGGCCGCGATCCGTGGAAGAACGAGGACGCAGCCGGCTTCGGCGTCATGTGGACGATGGCGAATGGCGGCGCGCACGACTGGCTGCTGCCTAACCTCGTCGGCAAATATCTGACCGAGGACGGTCCGCTCGGCTACTGGCTCGGAGCGAGCGCGATCCGCGTCCTCGCACCGTGGGTCGACTCGAGCAACGCGTCGCGCGTGTTCACCGGCCTGTTGTTCTGCGCGGGCTGTGCGTTCGTCTGGTACGCGGCGTACCTGCTCGGCCGGCGCGCCGAAGTGCAGCCGTTCAAGTACGCGTTTGGCGGCGAGCCCGAACCGCGCGACTATGGCCGCACGCTCGCCGATGGAGCACTGCTCATCCTGCTCGCGTGCTTCGGCCTCGCCGAGCGCGGCCACGAAACCACGCCGCAGCTCGTCCAGTTCGTCTGCATCGCGATGCTCGTCTACGGCCTCGTGCGCATGATCGATAAGCCGATCCAGGGCGCGCTGATCTGGGGCCTAGCGATCGGCCTCGTCACGCTCGCGAGCAGCCCGGTGCTGGTCGGTGCGCTGCTGCTCGGCACGCTCGCGATGACGCTGATCGTGCGCGAAACGCGTTCGCGCTGGCTGCTGCTCGCGGGTCTGCCCGTCGCGCTGGTGCTCGCGGTATCGTGGCCGATCATCGCGCTTGCCGCATTCCCCGACGACGCCGTCTGGTATCTGAACCAGTGGCTGCACGTGAGCCTGAGTTCGTTCGCGGGCCCACCCGGCTCAGTCGCCGCCTATGCGCTGAAAAACCTGCCGCTCTTCACATGGCCCGCGTGGCCGCTCGCGCTGTGGTCGTGGTTCAGCTGGAAGGGCCTGCGGCGCGCGCCGCATGTGGCGATTCCGCTGTCGGTGATCGGGCCGCTGTTCGTGCTCGTGGTGCTGCAAAGCCATCAATCGAATCGACTCTACATGCTGCTGCTGCCGCCGCTCGCGGTGCTCGCCACTTTCGCGCTGCCGACGCTCAAGCGCGGCGCGATCAACGCGATCGACTGGTTCGCGCTGCTGAGCTTCACGATCCTCGGCAGCTTCGTGTGGGCGGTGTATGTGGCGAGTCTGACCGGTTTTCCGCACCCGCTTGCGCGCAATCTCGCGCGGCTCGCGCCCGGCTTCGTGCCGCAGTTCAAGATTCTGTCGTTCATCTGCGCGATCGCGGTGACCGTCTGCTGGTTCCTGCTGGTGCGCTGGCGTCTCGCCCGTCATCCGAAGGTGTTGTGGCGCAGCGTGGTGCTGTCGAGCGCCGGCACGACGCTGATGTGGGTGCTGCTGATGACGCTGTGGCTGCCGGTCGTCAACTACAGCCGGACTTATCGCGACGTCGCGCAGCAGATCGCCAACCACTTGCCCGATGACTACACCTGCATCTCGCCGGTACGCCTCGGCAATGCGCAGATCGCGACGTTCGCGTATTTCGGCGACATGCATTTCTCGTTCGACCAGGACTGCGACGTGATCCTGCGTCAGGACTCGCAGGACTACGGCGACCCGAGCGCGCTGCCCGACTACATCTGGAAGCTCGTGTGGGAAGGCCGCCGCGCGGCCGACCGCGACGAGCGCTTCCGCCTGTACGTGCGCATCGACCGTCCGAAGCCGCCGCCCGGCAAGCACCGCAACTGGCACAAAAAGCCCGACTGACCATGTTCGCCGACGTACGGAAAATCGCCGCGCTCGCGTGGCCCGTATTGATCGGCCAACTGGCCATCATCGCGTTCGGCGTAATCGATACGGCGATGGTCGGGCGCTACTCGGCCGTCGATCTGGCCGCCCTCGGTCTCGGCTCGTCGATCTACGTCTCGGTCTATATCGGCCTGACCGGCATCCTGACCGCGCTGCAGCCGATCGCCGCGCAACTGTACGGCGCACGCCGCTACGACGAGATCGGCGAAGAGGTGCGCCAGTCATGGTGGCTCGCCGCCGCGCTGACCGTGATCGGCTTTCTGATCCTGTACTTCCCCGGGCCGCTGTTGTCGTTGTCGCACGTGCCCGACGCGCTGCACGAGCGCACGCTCGCGTATCTGCGGATTCTCGCGTTCGGGCTGCCCGCCGGCCTCGCGTTCCGGGTCTACAGTTCCGTTGCCAACGCGCTCGGCAAACCGCGGCTCGTGATGTTCCTCCAGATCGCCGCGCTGCTGCTGAAAATTCCGCTCAATACCTGGTTCATTTTCGGCGGCCTCGGCATGCCGGCGCTGGGCGGTCCGGGCTGCGCGCTCGCGAGCACGCTGCTCAACTGGGCGCTCGCGGCGCTTGGCATGCTGCTGCTCGCGCGCGTCGACGATTTCAAGGCGCTCGGTATCTTCACGCAATTCTGCTGGCCGGTCTGGAAGCGCCAGGCCGCACAACTGCGGCTCGGTATTCCGATGGGGTTGTCGTATCTGATCGAGGTCACGTCGTACACGTTCATGGCGCTCTTCATCGCGCGCTTCGGCACGACGACGCTCGCCGGGCATCAGATCGCCGGCAATATCGGCGCGGTGCTGTATATGACGCCGCTGTCGATCGGCATCGCGTCGTCGACGCTGGTCGCGCAGGCGCTCGGCGCGCATCGGCCGCAAGCGGCGCGCACGCTGTCGCGTCACGGCATCGCGATGGCGGTCGCGCTCGCGTGCTGCTATGGCGCGCTCGTGCTGGTGCTGCGGCCGTATATCGTCGACGGCTATACGACGAACGCGCAGGTCGCGGCGAAGGCGTTGCCACTGGTGCTGATCGTCGCCTGCTACCACCTGTTCGACGCTTTGCAGATCACGACCGCGTTCGTGCTGCGCGCCTACAAGGTCGCGGTCGTGCCGACCGTCATCTATGCGGTCGCGCTGTGGGGTGTCGGGCTCGGCGGCGGCTATGCGCTCGGCTTCGATACGACCGGCCTCACGCCGTCCTGGCTCACCGGCGCGCGCGGTTTCTGGGTCGCGAATACCGCCAGTCTCGCGATTGCCGGGGCCGGCTTGCTCGTTTATTGGCGGATCGTGAGCCAGCGCTATTTGCGCAAGACCGCTGCAGTCCGGGTTGATTCGGCTGTATGAGGCGATGGGGGCTCAGGAAGGCCTCGAATCGAACTGATGGGACCGTTAGTTGCACCCCGAAACCGGGGGGTGAGACTCTAGCTGTCCTGCATCCGCCATCCCTCTCCCCGTGCAGATCAGCCCTCTCACGCCGCGCACGCGGCCTCCCCCTCGCGATCCCTCGCCTCGAATATTTCGCGCGCCGCGAACAACGCATTGAGCGCGGCCGGAAAACCCGCATAGAGCGCCATCTGCATGAACACCTCGACGATCTGCTCGCGCGTGCAGCCGACGTTCAGCGCCGCCTCGATATGCACTTTCAACTGCGGCTGCGCACAGCCGAGGGTCGCGAGCGACGCGATCGTCGCAATCTCACGCGTGCGCAGATCGAGCTGCGGCCGGCTGTAGATGTCGCCGAAGCCGAATTCGATCAGCAGGCGCCCGAATTCCGGCGCGATCGGTGCAAGCGCGGCGATTACCTGCTCGCCCGCCGAACCGTCGATTTCCCTGAGCTTGTCCCATCCGCGCGTGTAGCGGTCGTTGTCTGCGTAGTCCATTGCAAGTCCTCATTGGCGTGTGAGGACGACGAGGCTTCGTCGTCCTGTCGTGCCGGATCGGGCTCAAGCGCGCCGCTCGTGGCTGCCTCGTAGTACGCGATCTTGTCGTCGATCGCGCCGAGGTTGCTCTGCAGTTCGGCGATCCGCGCGAGCAGCACGGTGCGATGCGCGACCAGCAGGTCGCGGCGCTCGCGCATCGTCGGATGGCCTTGCGCGCGCAGCGCGGCGATCTGCTGCATGCCGGAAATCGACATGCCCGTCGTCTTCAGACGCATCACGAAGCGTAACCAGTCGAGATCGGCTGGCGAGTACAGCCGGTGCCCCGCCTGCGTGCGCCCGACCGGCCGGATCAGGCCGGCCTGCTCGTAATAGCGCAGCGTGTGCGTGGATACGCCGATCGTTTCGGCGACCTGACCGATGGTGAGCGCGGTTGAGTGTTTCGACATGACAGACTCAGGTTAGGACTTCGAGTGCACTCTAAGTCAAGCGTCGGACGGTGTCATCCGCCGGCGTTACCCATTCTTTATCGCAAGCGCTTTATCGCGACCGGTATCGACCGATAAATTCACCGGAATTGCATGCGGCTAAAAGTTTTAAAGATTGTGTGGCCGGATTTACTTGTCATCGATCGATCGGTATAAATCGACCGCTATCTCAAATCGGGTCTGCGATTTGTTCTATGCTTAAACGCAGCGCCCGCTGACAGGATAGGTCGTCCGTTCCCGGCTAACTTTTTGCCCTCAATGGAGTGCTTGCCATGCTGAAGAAGCTTTTCATGCTTTGCGTCGCTGTGGCTTTGTCGCTATCGGCCGGATTTGCCGCGGCCGTGGAAGTGAATACCGCCGATCAGGCCGCGCTCGAATCGGTCAAGGGCATCGGCCCCGTGCATGCGAAAGCGATCCTCGACGAACGCGCCAAAAACGGCCCGTTCAAGAATGCCGACGATCTCGCCGCGCGCGTGAAGGGCCTCGGCCAGAAATCGGTCGAGAACCTCGAAGCGGCCGGACTGACGATCAACGGCTCGTCGGCGCCGCCGACCGGCGCGAAAACGTCGGCCAGGTCGGCCACGAAGACGACGCCAGCGGCTCCCGCGGCAACCACCGCCGCCGCGCCCGCCGCCACGACGGCAGCGCCGGCCGCGGCTGCTCCCGCCTCGGCCGCGAAGCCGTCGAAGTCGAAGAAGAAGGCCGCTGCATCCGACGCGACAGCCGCTGCGGCGCCGGCCGCCACGGCAGCTAGCGCACCGGCCGAAGCATCCGGCACCAAGGCTTCGAAGAAGAAAGCGAAGAAGAGCAAGGCGGCATCCGCCGCGGCCGCGTCCGGCGCTTGAGGCCGCGCGGGGCGGCCGCCCTTGCGTTTCACCGCGACGCGCAACCGCGCGTCGTCGTCACCCGCCCGGCCGTCACGCACGCGCCGGCATTCAAGAGAGACCGTCATGAGCCTACTCGACACCATCGGTTCCCTGCTTGGCAAATCGCCAGAAGGCGGCGGCCAGCAAGCGCTGATCGCAGCCGCGCTCGAATTCGTCAATAACCAGCCGGGTGGCCTGAACGGCCTGATCCAGCGCTTCCAGGAAAAGGGCCTCGGCGACGTCGTGTCGTCGTGGGTCGGCAACGGCGAAAACCAGCCGATCGCGCCCGACGCGCTGCATAACGTGCTCGGCTCCGAAGCCGTGAGCGGCCTCGCCGCCAAGGCCGGCGTCCAACCGGATCAGGTGACGGGGCTGCTGTCGCAGATCCTGCCGCACGTCGTCAACGCGGCCACGCCGGAAGGCGAAGTGCCGGCCGATGGCAAGCTGAACGCGACCACGGTGCTCGGCGCGCTCGGCGGCCTGTCGGCGCTGCTCGGCAACAAAGGCAACGCTTGAGCACGCAGTGCGCGATGCGCTGAGGGCGGCGCAGGCTGCCGGTCGAGGTCGACGCCCGGTTTGAAAACGGCGGGCAAAAAAAACCGGCAACGAAGTCCCCTTCGTTGCCGGTTTCTTAACGTTGGTGGAAGCGACTCGCCTACCGCCGCCCCGTCGCGTCATCAGGCCATCGCGCTCAGTGCACGACGCGTTCGAACCGCAGCTGACCGTCGTCCACTTCGACCGGAATGACATCCTTCGGACCGAACTTGCCGGCCAGAATCAGCTTCGCGATCGGGTTCTCGATCTCCTGCTGGATCGCGCGCTTCAGCGGCCGCGCACCGAACAGCGGGTCGTAGCCGACCTTGCCGATGTGCTCGAGCGCCGCGTCCGATACCACCAGCTGCATGTCGAGCTTTGCGAGCCGCTCGTGCAGACGCTGCAACTGGATCCGCGCGATCGACTGGATGTTCGAGCGATCGAGCGCATGGAACACCACGACGTCGTCGATCCGGTTCAGGAACTCGGGCCGGAAGTGCAGCTTCACCTCTTCCCACACCGCGTCCTTCACCGCTTCCTGCGGCTCGCCGACCATCGCCTGGATCACCTGCGAGCCGAGGTTCGAGGTCATCACGATCACCGTGTTCTTGAAGTCGACGGTGCGGCCCTGGCCATCGGTCATGCGGCCATCGTCGAGCACCTGCAGCAGCACGTTGAACACGTCCGGATGCGCCTTCTCGATTTCGTCGAGCAGGATCACGCTATACGGCTTGCGGCGCACGGCCTCGGTCAGATAGCCGCCCTCCTCGTAGCCGACGTATCCCGGCGGCGCGCCGATCAGACGCGCGACGCTGTGCTTCTCCATGAACTCGCTCATGTCGATACGGATCAGGTGCTCTTCCGAATCGAACAGGAACGACGCCAACGCCTTGCAAAGCTCGGTCTTGCCGACGCCGGTCGGCCCCAGGAACAGGAACGAGCCGTACGGCCGGTTCGGGTCCGCCAGACCCGCCCGCGAGCGGCGGATCGCATCGGCGACCGCGCTGATCGCCTCGTCCTGGCCGACCACGCGCTCATGCAGCTTCGACTCGATCTGCAGCAGCTTTTCGCGCTCGCCTTGCATCATGCGCGACACCGGAATACCGGTGGCCCGCGACACCACTTCGGCGATCTCTTCCGCGCCGACCTGCGTGCGCAACAGACGCGGACGCTTCGGACTGTTCTGCTCCTCGGCTTCGGCGCGCGTGACTTCCTTCAACTGCGCTTCGAGCCCCGGCAGCTTGCCGTACTGAAGTTCGGCGACCTTCTCGAGCTTGCCCTCGCGCTGCAGACGCACGATTTCCGCGCGCGTCTTCTCGATCTCTTCCTTCAACTGCGCGCTGCCCTGCACCGCTGCTTTTTCGGCGGTCCAGATTTCTTCGAGGTCCGAATATTCACGGTTCAGGCGTTCGATTTCCTCTTCGATCAGTTGCAGACGCTTCTGCGACGCTTCGTCCTTCTCCTTCTTCACCGCTTCGCGTTCGATCTTCAGCTGGATCAGACGACGGTCGAGCCGGTCCATCTCTTCCGGCTTCGAGTCGATTTCCATCTTGATCTTCGACGCGGCCTCGTCGATCAGGTCGATCGCCTTGTCCGGCAGGAAGCGGTCCGTGATGTAGCGATGCGACAGCTCCGCCGCCGCGACGATCGCCGGGTCGGTGATGTCGACGCCGTGGTGCAGCTCATAGCGCTCCTGAAGACCGCGCAGGATCGCGATGGTCGCCTCGACCGACGGTTCGTCCACCAGCACCTTCTGGAAACGGCGCTCGAGCGCGGCATCCTTCTCGATGTACTTGCGGTATTCGTCGAGCGTGGTCGCGCCGACGCAATGCAGTTCGCCGCGCGACAGCGCCGGCTTCAGCATGTTGCCCGCGTCCATCGCGCCCTCGGCCTTGCCGGCACCGACCATCGTGTGAATCTCGTCGATGAAGACGATGGTTTGGCCTTCGTCCTTCGCGATGTCGTTGAGCACGGCCTTCAGGCGCTCTTCGAACTCGCCGCGATATTTCGCGCCCGCGAGCAGCGCGGCCATGTCGAGCGACAGCACGCGCTTGTTCTTCAGCGTTTCCGGCACTTCGCCGTTGACGATGCGCTGCGCGAGTCCTTCGACGATCGCGGTCTTGCCAACGCCCGGCTCGCCGATCAGCACCGGGTTGTTCTTGGTGCGGCGCTGCAGGATCTGGATGGAACGGCGGATTTCGTCGTCGCGGCCGATCACCGGATCGAGCTTGCCGGCGCGGGCGCGCTCGGTCAGGTCGATCGTGTATTTCTTCAGCGCTTCGCGCTGGCTTTCGGCGTCCTGGCTATGCACCTGCGAGCCGCCGCGCACCGCGGCGATCGCGGTTTCGAGCGCCTTGCGCGACAAGCCGTGCTCGCGCGCGAGACGGCCCACGTCGCCCTTGTCGTCGGCGACCGCGAGCAGGAACATTTCGCTCGCGATGAACGTGTCGTTGAGCTTCTGCGCTTCTTTGTCGGCCTGGTTCAACAGACCGGTCAGTTCACGGCCGATCTGCACGTTGCCGTCAGTGCCTTGCACCTGGGGCAGCCGCGTGATCGCGTCGTTCAGTGCGGTCTGTAGAGGTTGTACATGCACGCCGGCGCGCGATAGCAGCGAGCGAGCGGAGCCGTCCTGCTGCGCGACGAGTGCCGCCAGCACGTGAACGGGTTCGATGTACTGATTGTCGTGGCCAACCGCCAGACTCTGGGCGTCCGCGAGTGCTTCCTGGAATTTAGTGGTGAGTTTGTCGATTCTCATCAAGAGACCTCCAATTTCGATTACCACCAAAATGAGGCGATTTATTAGGGTTTCAAGCGCTTTTTTGGCCTCGGTCGCAACTATTTAACATTTGAGCGCAAGAACTGCCGCGATCCTTCCCCGGTGAGGCGGCCGGACGGATTTGCGCACCCTGGAGCCGACTCGATGTCCTAGCTCTTGTGGCCCAACGTCGCCGAACTGCCGCCACGCGTGCCATCCGATGCCACCGGAATCGGCAGCGGCGCCCTCTGAACGTTGGGTCCTAACCCGAGCAATGCCGCGAGCGCACTTTTCGGTTCTGCGACTTCGCCGATGGTAAAGCGATCGAGTTCGGCGAGAAAAGCGAGGTTCGCCGCCTGCAGCGCGCCGCGCAGCCGGCAGTGCGGCGTGATGACGCAAGGCCGCTGTTGGCCTTGCCGGTCCGGCAGACAGCCGACCAGCGCAAAGTCGCTTTCCGTGACCCGCACCACGTCGCCGACGGTCAGCGACAGCGATTGTGCGGCGAGCCGCAACCCGCCGTTGCGGCCGCGCACGGTTTCGACCCAGCCCAGTTCGCCCAGTTGCTGCACGACCTTCATCAGATGGTTCTTCGAGATGCCGTAAGCTTCCGAAATGTCCTGAATCGTCGATAATCCGTCGCCCCGCACCGCGAGGTACAGCAGCACGCGCAGTGCGTAATCCGTATAGTCGGTAAGTCTCATAGTCCCGATATAGCTTTGAAAAGCTGCGAGCACGCGCATTGAACGAGCCCGATAACCGCGTCGACGCAAGGGTTGCGGTCGACCTGCGCCGCGCCCTAACATCATTGGCTGGCGGCGTCGTTCCTCGAATCGCGTTGCAAAACTGTGTTGGATAGCAATAGTAGCTTTTTCCGCATCAACCGTTTGTCAGAAAAACGGGGGGTTCGAAGTTCAGTCAACCACCATCGGCAAACGTATTTTTCTGGAATCCGCATGAATCCGTCTTTCCCCGCCGCGCCGCCGGTCGAGCGCGCGGCCGAACCCACCGAGGCCAATATCCGCGAGCTCGTCTACGGCTTTTACGATCGTGTGCGCGCCGATCCGCTGCTCGGTCCGGTCTTCGACGCGAAGCTCGAGGGCCGCTGGGACGACCATCTGCCGAAGATGTGCACGTTCTGGAACAGCCTCGTGCTCGGCGCGAAGCAGTATCGCGGCAACGTGCAGCAGGTGCATCAGCCGCTCGAAGGCATCGAGCCGCAGCACTTCAGCCGCTGGCTATACCTGTTCCTGGATACGGTCGAATCGCGCTATCAACCGGCCGCGGCGGTCCGTTTCATGGAGCCGGCGCTACGGATTGCACAGAGTCTGCAGCTGAGCCGTTACGGCTGGGATTACGAGATTCCGGCGGAGCAGCAGGCGCTGCTCGACCGGGTGGCGCCGAAGCGTCGGCCCCGCGATCCTGACGACGATGGCGAGCAGCCGTCGCGTCCGGTTGGGGAGCCGTTTCCGGTGCCGATCATCGGACGCTCACGGGACCAGTGAACGTCGGTCGGCGCCGACCCGCCTGACACAAACGCGCCGCGTGCGCCACCGCAGCGCCGTGGCCCGCGGTTCGGCTACTCCGCCGTCTGGTTTCCCGATGCGATGCCCCAGCGCGCGAGCGCGGCATCGTCGGTCACGCGCGCATCGACCCAGCGCTCGCCCGCGTCGGTTTTCTCTTTCTTCCAGAACGGCGCTTCGGTCTTCAGATAGTCCATCACGAATTCGCACGACGCAAACGCGTCACCGCGATGCGCGGCCGTCGTCACCACGAGCACGATCTGATCGAGCGGATACAGCTTGCCGACACGATGCACGATCAGCACCTCGATGCCCGGCCAGCGTTCGCGCGCACGCTCGACGATCGCCTCGAGCGACTTCTCCGTCATGCCCGGATAGTGTTCGAGCTCCATCGTCTCGACCGCGCTGCCCTCGTTCAGGTCGCGCACGGTGCCGACGAAGCACGCGACCGCGCCGATTCTCGGATTGCGCGCGCGCAGCGCGGCCACCTCGGCGCTGAGGTCGAAGTCTTCGGTCTGGACGCGAACGGGCATGGGTGACTCCTGAGGGCTTTTGTCGCTGGCGTGAACGTGATGATGGACGTGAGCGCGGCTCAGCCGCCGGTGACGGGCGGAAAGAACGCGACCTCGCAGCCCTCAGTGATACGCGTGCTGGCGTCGGTCATCACGTGGTTGCAGGCCATGCGCAGCGCGCGGCCTTCGGCGAGCGTCTCGGCCCAGATGTCGCCACGCACGCGCAGCCACGCGCGCACGTCGCCGACGGTCGCGATGCCGTCGGGCACCTCGACGGTTTCGTCGGAGGTATTGAGCGCTTCACGTACGCTCGCAAAGTATCGAAGTTCAATCTTCATCGGGATACCGCCGGTTTGTGCCGCGCATGCCGCGCATGCCTCGGATAGCCGGCCTCAGTTCAGCAGTTCGGAAAACGGAATGAAGCGCACGGTTTCGCCGGCGCTGATCGCGTGGTTCGGCGGATTGTCGATCAGGCCGTCGCCCCACACGGTCGACGTCAACACGGCCGAGCTCTGATTGGCAAACAGTTCGAGCCCGCCGGCCGCGTTGACGCGCGCGCGCAGGAATTCGTTGCGGCGATCGGCCTTGCCCTGCGTGAAGTCCGCCCGCAGCGACAGCGCGCGCGGCGCGACCGCCTGCACGCCGGCCAGCCGCAGCACGAACGGACGCACGAACAGAAGGAACGTGACGAAGCTCGACACCGGATTGCCCGGCAGGCCGATGAAAAACGTTTCGGCCGTGCCCGCCGCGCCACGGCGCACCGCGCCGAATGCGAGCGGCTTGCCCGGCTTCATCGCGATCTGCCACATCGACAGACGCCCTTCGGCCTCGACCGCCGGCTTCACGTGATCCTCCTCGCCGACCGACACGCCGCCGCAGGTGAGAATCAGATCGTGCGCCTCAGCGGCCTCGCGCAGCGTTGCACGGGTCGCGTCGAGCTGATCGGCGACGATGCCGTAGTCGGTCACGTCACAGCCGAGCTTTTCGAGCAGTCCGCGCAGCGTGAAGCGATTCGAGTTGTAGATCGCGCCGGGCTTCAGCGGCTCGCCCGGCATCGTCAATTCGTCGCCGGTGAAAAACACGGCGACCTTCACGCGCCGGCGCACCTCGAGCTGCGCGCATCCGACCGACGCGGCAAGCCCCAACGCCTGCGGCGTGAGCCGCGTGCCGGCCGGCAGGATCACCGAGCCCGCGCGAATATCGGCGCCCTGCGCGGTGATCCACTCGCCCGCCTGCGGACGATGCACGATCGTCACCTCGTCGCCGGCCACCTCGGTCTGCTCCTGCATCACGACCGCGTCCGCGCCAGCGGGCACCGTCGCGCCGGTGAAGATGCGTGCCGCGCTATTGGGCGCGAGCGGCGCCGGCGCACGGCCGGCCGGAATCCGTTGCGAGACCGGCAGGCGGCTGCCGTGCGCGAGATCGGCGATACGGACTGCGTAGCCGTCCATCGCGCTCGTGTGCATCGGCGGCACGTCGAGCGGCGACGTGACGTCGGTGGCGAGCACGCGATTCAGCGCGTCGAGCGTCGGCAGCGTTTCGATACCGTCGATCGCGCGCGCGGCGTCGAGCAGGATCGCCAACGCATCGGCAGTGGCGAGCATCGGAGCGCGGGGCGTGGGTGTGGACATCTGGAGTGTCGAAGCCGCAGGTTAAAAGAACATTGTAGCGGCCGATGCCGTTAGCCTGGGCGGCCGGGCGTCATGGAGAGTTTTTTGTGATTTTCGCTGCGTGGCCGCCGAGGGTGCGGCCAGCGTTTTTTCGTAGAGTGGGCGCGGGCGTCGGGATGCCGCGTGAGCCGAAAACAGCCCACACGGCCCGCTTGCCCTCGCCGGTCGCCCTTATTCGCCGGTATTCGCGACGATGAAGTCCTTCACCCGCTGCGCATCCGCGGGTACGACCTCGAAGCGCTGCGGCAGCGATTCGAGCCCCGCGAACGCCGCCGGCCGCTCCGGTTCGCGCAGCAGCGCTTCGCGGATCGTCTCGCCGAACTTGATCGGCTGCGCGGTCTCGAGCACGATCATCGGAATGCCCGGTTGCAGATGCTCGCGCGCGACCTTCACGCCGTCGGCCGTGTGCGTGTCGATCATCGTGTCGTAGCGCTGGAACACGTCGCGGATCGTCTCGACGCGGGTGTCGTGGTTGCTGCTGCCGGACACGAAACCGAACTCCATCACGCGCGTGAAGTCGCCGCTCGCCGCGAGGTCGAAACCGCCCTTCTCCTCGACGTCGCGGAACAGTTGCAGCACGCGCGCCGGATCGCGGCCGAGCAGGTCGTACACGAAACGCTCGAAGTTCGACGCCTTCGAGATGTCCATGCTCGGGCTGCTCGTGTGATACGTCTCGGCCGCCTTGCGCACGCGGTAGATGCCGGTGCGGAAGAACTCGTCGAGCACGTCGTTTTCGTTGGTCGCGACGACGAGCTTTTCGATCGGCAGACCCATCATGCGCGCGATGTGACCCGCGCAGACGTTGCCGAAGTTGCCCGACGGCACCGTGAACGACACGCGTTCGTCATTCGACTTCGTCGCGGCAAAGTAGCCCTTGAAGTAATAGACGACCTGCGCGACGACCCGCGCCCAGTTGATCGAATTGACCGTCCCGATCTTGTACTTCGCCTTGAACGCGTGATCGTTCGACACCGCCTTCACGATGTCCTGCGCGTCGTCGAACACGCCTTCCACCGCGAGGTTGAAGATGTTCGGGTCTTGCAGGCTGTACATCTGGGCGGTCTGGAACGCGCTCATCTTTTTGTGCGGCGACAGCATGAACACGCGGATGCCCTGCTTGCCGCGCATCGCATACTCGGCGGCGCTGCCGGTATCGCCCGACGTCGCGCCGAGAATGTTCAGCGTTTCGCCGTGCTTCGCGAGCGCGTACTCGAACAGGTTGCCGATCAGCTGCATCGCCATGTCCTTGAACGCGAGCGTCGGCCCGTTCGACAGTTCGAGCAGCGACAGCGGCGCGCCGTCTTCGACGCCGAGCGTCTTCAGCGGCGTGATCTGCGCGGCGCTTTCGTCGTCGCGCACGTTGCAGTAGGTCGCGGCCGTGTAGGTCTTGCGCGTCAGCGCGCGCAGATCGTCGGCGGGGATGTCGTCGCAGAACTTCGACAGGATCTCGAACGCGAGATCCGCATACGGCAGTGTGCGCCAGCGCGTGAGTTCATCAGCGGTGACGCGCGGATATTCGGCCGGCAGATACAGGCCGCCGTCTTTCGCGAGACCGCCGAGCAGGATGTCGGAGAAGGTATGGCGCTCGCCGGCTCCGGCGCCGCGCGTGGAGAGGTAGTTCATAGTTCGGCCTAGTTCAGCGCTTCCATGCGCAGCTTCGTGACTTGCGAGACGACGGTCTGCAGCGCCTCGATCGACTTGATCGCGACGTTGACCTGCTTTTCGATCGTCTCGTGCGTGATCAGCAGGATGTCGGTTTCGCCCTTGCCGTTCGCGTCGACGAGTTCCGATTCCTTCTGCAGCAGCGCGTCGATCGAAATGCCGGTGTCCGCCAGAATGCGCGTGATGTCGGCGAGCACGCCGGTCACGTCGGCGACGCGCAGGCGCAGGTAGTAGCCGCTCGTGACTTCTTCGATCGGCAGGATCGGCGTGTTCGACAGGCTGTCCGGCTGGAACGCCAGATGCGGCACGCGGTGCTCGGGGTCGGCCGTGTGCAGACGCGTCACGTCGACCAGATCGGCGACCACCGCCGACGCCGTCGGCTCGGCGCCCGCGCCCTTGCCGTAGTACAGCGTCGTGCCCACCGCGTCGCCATGCACGACGACCGCGTTCATCGCGCCTTCCACGTTCGCGAGCAGGCGTTTTTCCGGAATCAGGGTGGGATGCACGCGCAGTTCGATGCCTTTATCGGTGCGCCGCGTGATGCCGAGCAGCTTGATGCGATAGCCGAGTTCCTCGGCGTATTTGATGTCGATCGCGGCGAGCTTGCTGATGCCCTCGACGTACGCGCGGTCGAACTGCACCGGCACGCCGAACGCGATCGCGCTCATGATCGTCGCCTTGTGCGCGGCGTCGACGCCTTCGATGTCGAAGGTCGGGTCCGCTTCCGCGTAGCCGAGTTCCTGCGCGGCCTTCAGCGCGGTGGCGAAATCGAGCCCGCGGTCGCGCATCTCCGACAGGATGTAGTTCGTCGTACCGTTGATGATGCCGGCGATGTACTGGATACGGTTCGCCGTCAGGCCTTCGCGCAGCGCCTTGATGATCGGAATGCCGCCCGCCACCGCTGCTTCGAACGCGACCATCACGCCGTTCGCGCGCGCCGCCTCGAAAATCTCCGTGCCATGTACGGCGAGCAGCGCCTTGTTGGCGGTGACCACGTGCTTGCCGTTGTTGATCGCGCGCAGCACGAGGTCGCGCGCAATGCCGGTGCCGCCGATCATTTCCGCGACGATCGCGATCGACGGATCGTCGACGACCGCGTTGAAGTCATCGGTCAGCGCCACGCTGCCGGCTTCGCCGCCGAGCGCCGCGGTCGCCTTGGCCGGGTTGCGCACGGCGATACGCGCAATCTCGATACCGCGACCCGCGCGACGTTTGATTTCTTCCTGATTGCGGCGCAGTACCGTGAAGGTGCCGCTGCCTACCGTGCCGAAGCCCAGCAGTCCAACTTTGATCGGTTCCATGCAGCGTGTGTTTCTAATAGAGGTTTGAAAAGGGTGTCTGGGGTGGCACGAGCGGCGCGCCTGATGCGCCGCGTCACGCGCCACATCGTACGCGAGGCCGGCTCAGGCTGTGTGACGCTTGCGGTAGCCATCGAGGAAGCGCGCGATCCGGTTGATCGAATCCGCGAGGTCGTCGACGTTCGGCAGGAACACGACGCGGAAGTGATCCGGCGTCTTCCAGTTGAAGCCGGTGCCCTGCACGAGCAGCACGCGCTCTTCGAGCAGCAGGTCGAGGATGAACTGCTGGTCGTTCTGGATCGGATACACCTTCGGGTCGAGGCGCGGGAACATGTACAGCGCCGCTTCCGGTTTCACGCAGCTTACACCGGGGATCGCCGTCAGCATCTCATACGCGAGCTCGCGCTGCTTGTACAGGCGCCCGCTCGGCACGATCAGGTCGTTGATGCTCTGATAGCCGCCGAGCGCGGTCTGGATCGCATACTGGCCGGGCACGTTCGGACACAGCCGCATCGATGCGAGGATGCCGAGCCCTTCCAGATAGTCTTTCGCGAGCCGGCGGTTCTCGCCGGTCAGGCCCGAAATGGCCATCCAGCCGGCGCGGTAGCCGCACGAGCGGTAGCTCTTCGACAGGCTGTTGAACGTAACGGTCAACACGTCTTCGGACAGCGACGCCATCGACGTGTGCTTCTTGCCGTCGTAGATGATCTTGTCGTACACCTCGTCGGCGAAGATCACGAGGCCGTGCTGGCGCGCGATCTCGATCAGGCCGAGCAGCAGTTCGTCCGAATACAGCGCGCCGGTCGGGTTGTTCGGGTTGATCACGACGAGCGCGCGCGTGTTCGGCGTGATTTTCGCGCGGATGTCGTCGAGATCGGGCATCCAGCTATTCGACTCGTCGCAGATGTAGTGCACCGGCGTGCCGCCCGCGAGGCTCACGCCGGCGGTCCACAGCGGGTAGTCGGGCGCGGGCAGCAGCACTTCGTCGCCGTCGTTGACGAGGCCCTGCAGCGCCATCACGATCAGCTCGGACGCGCCGTTGCCGATGTAGATGTCGTCGAGCTCGACGCCGTGCACGCCCTTTTGCTGCGTGTAGTGCATGATCGCCTTGCGCGCGGCGAACACGCCTTTCGAATCCGAGTAGCCCGACGAGCTGGGCAGGTTCAGGATCATGTCCTGAATGATTTCATCGGGTGCCTCGAAACCGAACGGCGCCAGATTGCCGATGTTCAGCTTGATGATGCGGTGGCCCTCTTCTTCGAGCCGCTTCGCATGTTCGAGGACGGGCCCGCGAATGTCGTAGCAGACATTCAACAATTTGTTGGATTTGAGAATCGGTTTCACGGCGGGCACTTCATCCTGGTCGATGGCTGGGGCAAACCTTGGGCAAACGGGGCCCGGCTGACGTCACCGGGCCGCTCGGATTCACCGATACGGGAATTCGGACGCGGCGGCGCCACCGAAGGCGGCCAACTGCGAAATGGGGTCGAACTGTCGAGCGGCCGCGGCTTTCCGGGTTCCGGCGCGGGGAAAAAAACGCAGCGAAAGCGGGCGATGCCAGCACAGGTAGCCGGTGGGCCACGCGGATGCGCCCAGCGCGGCTTGTGGCGGCACTTGAGCGAGGGGCGCCGCAAGGCGGCTAAAAAGTTATAATTTAGCGGATTTTGGCCGACTTCCGCAATGCACCACCCGCAACGGCAAGCCTTTTCGGCCTTCTCGTGTGTCACACGCGTCGAACCGCACGGCCTGTGCGACGTGCATCCAGGCCGGTAATACGCATGACGTCTCACGACGACTTCGGAAAACGAATTTGAAATTACATCAGGATTCCAGCGGCGCGCTGAATACCGTTACCGGCTACGGCGCCGACTACGTCGAAATCAATCTGGTGCGTCACGCGGGCAGTATTCTCGTGCTGCCGGGCGCGCCGGTCATTCCCTGGCCCGTCTCGTCGTTCGAGCAACTGAGCGCCGAGCATTTCGCGATGCTGGTCGACGCCGCGCCCGAAGTGGTCGTGTTCGGCAGCGGCGAGCGGCTGCGCTTTCCGCACCCGCGGCTGACCGCCGCGCTCACCGCGAAACGCATCGGCGTCGAAACGATGGACTTCAAGGCCGCCTGCCGCACCTACAACATTCTGATGGCCGAGGGCCGCAAGGTCGCGGCCGCGTTGCTGATCGAAGCCTGAGCGGGCCCGGCGCCGGCGCATCCCGCGCGAGCCCGCGCCGGCGCCGGCCCCGTTCTGGCCCCCGCGCCGCGCCCGTGCGCGCGTCGTCGATAACAAGAAGGGTTGATACTTCATGAACGATACGCCGTCGAGGCTACCGCTCAACCGCACCGCAATCCTGTTGCTGGTGCTGGTTCTCGCCGTGATCTGGTTTGTGCCGCTCGGCTGGCGCCATCTGCTGCCGAGCGACGAAGGCCGCTACGCCGAAATGGCGCGCGAAATGTTCCTGACCGGCGACTGGATCACGCCGCGCTACAACGCCTACAAGTACTTCGAGAAGCCGCCGCTGCAAACCTGGGCGAACGCGCTGACGTTCGCGTGGTTCGGCATCGGCGAATGGCAGGCGCGCCTCTATACCGCGCTGACGGGCTTCGTCGGCGTGCTGCTGATCGGCTTCACCGGCGCGCGCGTGTTCAACGCGGCGACCGGCGTGTTCGCGGCGCTCGTGCTCGCGTGCGCGCCGTACTGGAACCTGATGGGCCACTTCAACACGCTCGACATGGGCCTGTCGTTCTGGATGACCCTCACGCTGTGCGCGCTGCTGCTCGCGCAGCGCCCGAACCTGCGCCTCCCGTGCGTGCGCGGCTGGATGTGGGTGTGCTGGGCGTCGATGGCGCTGGCGGTGCTGTCCAAGGGCCTCGTCGGGCTGATCCTGCCGGGCGCGGTGCTGGTGCTCTACACGCTGATCGCGCGCGACTGGGCGCTGTGGAAGCGGCTTCACCTGGTGAGCGGCCTGATCGTCTTTTTCGCGATCGTCGCGCCGTGGTTCGTCCTCGTGCAGCAGCGCAATCCGGAATTCCTGAACTTCTTCTTCGTCGTCCAGCAGTTCAAGCGCTATCTGACGCCCGAGCAGAATCGCCCCGGCGCGTTCTACTACTTCGTGCCGGTGCTGCTGGTGGGCTTCCTGCCGTGGCTGTCGGTAACCGTGCAAAGCGTGCGCCACGCGCGGCGTCAGCCGCGCCAGCCGAACGGCTTCGCGCCGGTCACGCTGATGCTCACGTGGATCGTCTTCATCTTTCTGTTCTTCAGCGCGTCGCACTCGAAGCTGCTGTCCTACACGCTGCCGATCGCGCCGCCGATCGCGATGCTGATCGGCATGTACTTGCCGCTCGTCACGCGCGAGCAGCTGCGCCGGCATCTGGCGGGCTACGCGCTGTTTTTCGTGGTCGCCGCCTTTGCGGCGCTGTTCCTGCCGCGCCTCGGCTCCCAGCGTAATCCGGCCGCGCTGTACGCCGAATTCCGCGTGTGGGTGCTCGCCGGGCTGGCCGGGGCTTTCGTGCTCACGCTGGTCGCGTTGTGGCTGAACCGCCGCGGCGAGGATGGCGCGGGCGCCAACGCGCGGGTCGGCCTCGGCAGCCTCGCCGCGTTCGGCGCGGGCTGGCTGCTGCTCGCCACGATCGCGGGCACCGGCCACGACGTGTTCGGACGCCTGAGCTCCGGCGCGCCGCTCGCTCCCGCGATCAAGGCAAAACTCGCGCAGCTGCCGCCCGACACGCCGTTCTACTCGGTCGGCGTGCTCGACCACACGCTGCCGTTCTACATCGGCCACACGATGATCATGGTCGCGCACCCGGACGAGCTCGCGTTCGGCGTGTCCGTCGAGCCGCAAAAATGGGTGCCGACGGAACAAGCGTGGATCGAGCGCTGGAAGGCCGATCGCTACGCGCTCGCACTGATCCCGCCGCCGACCTACGAGCGCCTCGTCAAGCAAGGCGTGCCGATGCAGGTGATCGCGCGCGATCCGCGTCGCGTGGTGGTGATGAAGCCGCTCGCCGACGGGGCTCCCGCCGCCGCTGCCCCCGCCTCTACGCCCGCGGCAAAGCCCTAATCCTCTCGAGAACCAGACCGTTCGATGAACCCGATTTCCCTCTTCTGCATCCTCGCCGGCGTCACGCTGAACGCCGGCGCGCAGCTGCTGCTCAAGGCCGGCACGAATGCCGTTGGACACTTCGAATTCACCCGTGCGAACATCCTGCCCATCGGCTTCAAGCTGGCAACGCAGCCGCCGATCATCGGCGGGCTCGCCTGCTACGTGATCAGCGTGGCGGTATGGATCATCGGGCTCTCGCGTGTGGACGTGTCGATCGCGTATCCGATGCTGTCGCTTGGCTACGTGGTCAACGCGATCGCCGCGTGGTATCTGTTCGGCGAAGTGATGTCGGTGCAGAAGCTGGTCGGCATCGGCATCATTCTGGTCGGCGTGGTCGTGCTCGCGCGCAGCTAGGCGCCGCGCCTCGCGCAGGAACCCGCGCGGCACACGAGCCGCCTAAGCCTGACGTAAGGTAGGGCGCGGTAAGCTGCACGGTTGCGTTTTTTCCGCCGCGGCCTTGGGTTTGCGCGTAGTTTGTGGTTTACTTCGCGCCCGTCGGGCCGCGCCCCTTTCAATCGAGCGATGCATTCATGAGCCAGTCACAAGTCCCGTTTTTGCCGTTTGTCAAACCCGAGATCGACGAGGAAACGATCCAGGGCGTCGCCGACGTGCTGCGTTCCGGCTGGATCACCACCGGCCCGCAGAACCAGAAGTTCGAGGCAGCGCTGTCCGAGTTCTGCGGCGGCCGCCCGGTGCGCACGTTCAATTCCGGCACGGCGACGCTCGAAATCGGCCTGCGCATCGCCGGCGTCGGTCCCGGCGACGAAGTCATCACGACGCCGGCCACCTGGGTGTCGACCTCCAACGTGATCCTCGAAACCGGCGCGACGCCGGTGTTCGCCGACATCGACCCGGTCACGCGCAACATCGATCTCGATCTGCTCGAAAAAGCCATCACACCCCGCACCAAGGCGCTGCTGCCGGTGTACCTGTCCGGTTTGCCGGTTGACATGGACCGTCTGTACGCGATCGCCCGCGAGCACAAGCTGCGCGTGATCGAAGACGCCGCGCAGGCGTTCGGCTCGACCTGGAACGGCGAGCGCATCGGCAAGCTCGGCGACATCGTGTCGTTCAGCTTCCACGCGAACAAGAACCTGACCTCGGTCGAAGGCGGCGCGCTCGTGCTGAACAACGAGGAAGAAGCGGTGCTCGCTCAAAAATACCGGCTGCAGGGCATCACGCGCACCGGCTTCGACGGCATGGACTGTGACGTGCTCGGCGGCAAGTACAACCTGACCGACGTCGCCGCGCGCGTCGGCCTCGGCCAGCTGCCGCATCTGGAGCGCTTCATCGCACAGCGCAAGAAGCTCGTGCGCGCGTACTTCGCGCAGCTCGAAGGCGGCGCGGCCGTGAAGCTCGGCGTCGGCCTGCCCGTCGCGGACTTCCAAAACAGCAACTGGCACATGTTCCAGATCACGCTGCCGCTCGAAAAACTGTCGATCGACCGCGCCGGCTTCATGGGCGAACTGAAGGAGCGCGGCATCGGCTCGGGCGTGCACTACCCTGCGCTGCACCTGTTTTCCCTGTACCGCGCGCGCGGCTTCAAGGAAGGCATGTTCCCGCACGCCGAACGCTTCGGCGCCACCACCGTCACGCTGCCGCTCTTCACCCTGATGAACGAAGGCGACGTCGAGCGCGTGTGCCGCGCGGTCAACCAAATTTGCGAACACTACGGAAAGTAAGCGGACATGACTTATTCGGAACATCGCGCCGTCGCACCGGAAGTGTCGATCATCATTCCGGTGTACAACGAGGAAGCCGGACTGGCCGCGCTGTTCGCGCGCCTCTATCCGGCGCTCGATGCACTCGGCACCGGTTATGAAGTGATCTTCATCAACGACGGCAGCCGCGACAAATCCGCGGCGCTGCTCGCCGGGCAGTTCCGCGCGCGGCCCGACACGACGCGCGTGATCCTGCTGAACGGCAACTACGGCCAGCACATGGCAATTCTCGCGGGCTTCGAGCAGTCGCGCGGCGACATCGTAATCACGCTCGACGCCGACCTGCAGAATCCGCCCGAGGAAATCGGCAAGCTCGTCGCGAAGATGCGCGAGGGCTTCGACTACGTGGGCACGATCCGCCGGCAGCGCCAGGACAGCCTGTGGCGCCGCAAGGCGTCGCGCGCGATGAATCATCTGCGCGAGCGCATCACGCGCATCAAGATGACCGACCAGGGCTGCATGCTGCGCGCGTACAGCCGTCACATCATCGATACGATCAACCGCTGCGGCGAAATCAACACGTTCATCCCCGCGCTCGCGTACACGTTCGCGCAGAATCCGGTGGAAGTCGAGGTCGCGCACGAAGAACGCTTCGCCGGTGAGTCGAAGTATTCGCTGTACTCGCTGATCCGCCTGAATTTCGACCTCGTTACCGGCTTCTCGGTGGTGCCGTTGCAATGGCTGTCGTTCATCGGCGTGATCCTGTCGCTAGGCTCCGCGGCGCTGTTCGTCCTGCTGCTGATTCGGCGTTTCATCATCGGCGCGGAAGTTCAAGGTGTGTTCACGCTGTTCGCTATCACCTTCTTCCTGCTCGGCGTGATCATCTTCGCGCTCGGCCTGCTCGGTGAATACATCGGCCGGATCTATCAGCAGGTGCGTGCGCGGCCGCGTTATCTGGTGCAGACCATTCTCGAAGAACGCGACGGCGGCGCCGTCGCCGAAGCGCCGCGTCAGACCGTCGTGCCAGGCGTGCAGCCGGTGCCGGTCGCCGATCAGGGACATCAGCCATGAAGCCGCGCGCCGTCGTATTCGCGTATCACAACGTCGGCGTGCGCTGTCTGCAGGTGCTGCTCGCGCGTGGCGTCGACGTCGCGCTCGTCGTCACGCACGAAGACAACCCGAGCGAGAACATCTGGTTCGGCAGCGTGGCATCGGTGGCGGCCGAGCACGGCATCGCCGTCGTCACGCCGGCCGATCCGAAGAGCCCGGAACTGCGCGCCGCGGTGAGCGCCGCGCGCCCGGACTTCATCTTCTCGTTCTACTACCGCCACATGCTGCCGCCCGATCTGCTCGCGATCGCCGCACGGGGCGCTTACAACATGCACGGCTCGCTGCTGCCGAAGTATCGCGGCCGCGTGCCGACCAACTGGGCGGTGCTCAACGGCGAGAGCGAAACCGGCGCGACGCTGCACGAAATGGCCGCAAAACCCGACGCCGGCGCGATCATTGCGCAAACACCGGTGCCGATCCTCCCCGACGACACCGCCGCGCAGGTCTTCGATAAGGTCACGGTCGCCGCGGAGCAAACGCTCTGGCGCGTGCTGCCGGCGCTGCTCGCGGGCGAGGCGCCGCATCTGCCGAACGATCTCGCGCACGGCAGCTACTACGGCGGCCGCAAACCGGAAGACGGCCGCATCGACTGGAGCCAGTCCGCGCAGCAGGTCTACAACCTGATCCGCGCGGTCGCACCGCCGTATCCGGGCGCTTTCACGGATCTGAACGGCCATCGTTTCATCGTTGCACGCGCGCGTCTGGCCGTGCCCGGCGCGCTCCGCTCGGATTTGCCCCCGGGCCTGCACGTAAGCGATAATGCCGTTTTCGCAATTTGCGGCGACGGCCGCGCAATCAACATCCGCGAATTGCGGCACCAGCACGATGGCGGCGAGACTGCCGTCAGTCCGGCGAAATTCGCCCAGCTCATCCAATCTCATTCATGAAAAAAGTCCTGATTCTGGGTGTGAATGGCTTTATCGGCCATCACCTGTCCAAACGCATTCTCGAAACGACCGACTGGGAAGTGTTCGGGATGGACATGCAGACCGAACGTCTCGGCGACCTCGTCAATCATGAGCGGATGCACTTCTTCGAAGGCGATATCACGATCAACAAGGAATGGGTCGAATATCACATCAAGAAGTGCGATGTGATCCTGCCGCTCGTCGCGATCGCCACGCCCGCAACCTATGTGAAGCAGCCGCTGCGCGTGTTCGAACTCGACTTCGAGGCGAACCTGCCGATCGTGCGTTCGGCCGTCAAGTACGGCAAGCACCTCGTGTTTCCGTCGACCTCCGAGGTCTACGGCATGTGCACGGACGAGCAGTTCGATCCGGAAGAATCGCAGCTGTCGTACGGCCCGATCAACAAGCCGCGCTGGATCTACGCGTGCTCGAAGCAGCTGATGGACCGCGTGATCTGGGGCTACGGCATGGAAGGCCTGAACTTCACGCTGTTCCGTCCGTTCAACTGGATCGGCCCGGGCCTCGACTCGATCTACACGCCGAAGGAAGGTAGCTCGCGCGTGGTCACGCAGTTCCTCGGCCACATCGTACGTGGCGAGAACATCAGCCTCGTCGACGGCGGCGCGCAAAAGCGCGCATTCACGGATATCGACGACGGCATCAGCGCGCTGATGAAGATCATCGAGAACAAGAACGGCGTCGCCACCGGCAAGATCTACAACATCGGCAATCCGACCAACAACTTCTCGGTGCGCGAGCTCGCGCACAAGATGCTGGCACTTGCGGCCGAATTCCCCGAATACGCGGACTCGGCCAAGAAAGTGCAACTGGTCGAAACGTCGTCGGGCGCGTACTACGGCAACGGCTATCAGGACGTGCAGAACCGCGTGCCGAAGATCGACAACACGAAGCAGGAACTCGGCTGGGCACCCACGTCGACTTTCGACGAAGCGCTGCGCAAGATTTTCGAAGCGTATCGCGGCCACGTCGCGGACGCCCGCGCACTCGTCGAACAGCAATAAGGGCGCCTCCTTGGCTCGCATCGTCCTGAAGATCGACGTCGACACGCTGCGCGGCACCCGCGAAGGCGTGCCGAATCTCGCGCGCATCTTCGACCGTTTCAAGGCGCGCGCCACCTTCCTGTTCAGCCTCGGGCCCGACCACACCGGTTGGGCGATGCGACGCGTGCTGCGGCCGGGTTTTCTGAAGAAGGTGTCGCGCACGTCGGTGGTCGAGCATTACGGCGTCAAACAGCTGATGTACGGCGTGCTGCTGCCCGGTCCGGACATCGGCGCGAAGGCCGCGGCCGAGATGCGCGCGATCCACGAAGCCGGCTTCGAGTGCGGCATCCATACCTGGGATCACGTGTACTGGCAGGACAACGTGCGCGCCAAAGATCGCGCGTGGACCGTCGCGCAAATGCAGCAGAGCCACGCGCGCTTCATCGAGGTATTCGGCACGCCGCCGGTCACGCACGGCGCGGCGGGCTGGCAGATGAACGGCCACGCGTTCGAGCAGATCGACGCGTGGGGCATGCACTACGCGTCTGATGGTCGCGGCCACTCGCCGTATCTGCCGGTGGTCGACGGCAGGACGCTCAAGCACGTGCAGATGCCGACCACGCTGCCGACGCTCGACGAAGTGCTGGGTGTCGATGGTGTCGACACGCACAACGTCGCCGCGTGGATGCTGAAACAAACCGAAAAAAATCCGCACGACCAGGTGTTCACGCTGCACGCGGAACTCGAAGGACAGAAGCTCGCGCCGGTATTCGAACAGTTGCTCGAAGGCTGGCGCGCGCAGGGCCACACGTTCGCCACGATGGGCGATTACTACGCCACGCTAGACCGCGACACGCTGCCATCGTACCCTGTTACGTGGGGTGAGATCCCGGGGCGCTCCGGCGAACTGATCGTCCAGCCCTGAAGGGCCGCGGCGCGGTGCGAAAGTCGTCGTCGGTAAGCACGCCGCTTGCTGCCTGCCCGTTCGCCGCGTGGCCTGCCGATCTGGCAGCCGCAAGGCAACCGCAAGGCCGCACGCCGACCGAATCCTCGAACAACAACAACCTCGACGACAGACCGGCCGACGCCGCGGCACCTAGCGACGCCGGCCCCAACCACCGGAGAACCTCGTGTCCATCGCAGTCGACCAACCCATCCCCGACTTCACCGCCGCCGCGACGGGCGGCGAAATCACGCTGTCAAAGCTGCGGGGCAAGAAGGTGGTGCTGTATTTCTATCCGAAGGACAACACGCCGGGCTGCACGACCGAAGGTCTGCAGTTCCGCGATCTGTATCCGAAGTTCAAGAAGGCCGGCGCGGAAGTGATCGGCGTGTCGCGCGACAGCTTGCGTTCGCATGACAACTTCAAGGCCAAGCTCGAACTACCCTTCCCGCTGATTTCCGATCCGGAAGAAACGCTGTGCACCCTCTTCGCCGTCATCAAAATGAAGAAAATGTATGGCAAAGAGGTACGGGGAATCGAGCGCTCCACGTTCCTCATCGACGCCGCTGGCGTGCTGCGCCAGGAGTGGCGCGGCGTCAAGGTGCCGGGTCACGTCGACGAAATTCTGGAGGCTGTACAAGCGCTTTGATGCGCGTTATATTGGGCCGCAATGAGTGCCTGCCCACCCCATATTTTTCTCCGCTGCGCCAGCTCTGACGGCCGCTTGACCGGGTCCACCGGTGCCGTTCCGAGCGTGAGGCGCAATGCGAGCATCATCGTCGAGCCGCTAGCCCCGAATGCCGGGGCGGCGGCTTTTTTAATTGCGCGCGACCGCTCGTTCACTGGTTCGCGCGCTTCCGTCAAGGAGCCTATCGAAGACCAGGCGAACCGGCATCTCTAGACCGAATGCGCGCCTCCTCGCGCAGACTGGGTGCCCCATGAAGGCATCGTCAGAATGCGACGGGCGGCGCACGATATGCGACCCGATCATTTCGAGGGAAACCATGCCTTTGCCTACTCCCCCCAGCAAGCTCGGCAATCTTTTGTCGCCTGACGAATACAAGGCCAAAGCCGTCACGCCCGCGCGCTCCACTGCGAAAAAACAGGCGCGTGAAGGGGAATCCGCAGAGTCGGCCGATTACGGCCGCGCCAATGTTGCCACCCCGATGGCGCACGCCGCCAATGCCGCCACCACGTTGTGGCCCGTGCCCGCCGTCGAATCGCCGCCCGCCGCGCAACCCGCGCCGGCGCGTGGCCGCAAGACCAAACAGACCGCCGCCCTGTTGCAGCCGGTTCCATCCGGGCGCTCGCAGCTCGGGGACGACGAGACCGCAGCGCAACCGGTCGTCGCACGCGCGAAGCACCCCACGGCCGAAACAGCCGCTGCACCCGCCGCGGCGACCCCGGCCGCCACGCGCAAGAAACGCGGCGCCAGCGCCGCGCCAGTCGAGGTGCAGAAGCTTTTCGTGCTCGACACCAACGTGCTGATGCACGATCCGAGCTGCCTGTTCCGCTTCGAGGAGCACGACGTCTATCTGCCGATGATGACGTTGGAAGAGCTCGACAACCACAAGAAGGGAATGTCGGAAGTCGCGCGCAACGCGCGTCAGGTGAGCCGCACGCTCGACGCGCTCGTCGCGAACGCGGGCGACATCACCGGCGGCATTTCGCTCGCGCGGCTGGGCAGCCGCGAGGCATCCGGACGCCTGTTCTTCCAGACCCGGCTGACCGCGATCGAGCCCGTCGAAGGGCTGCCCGAAGGCAAGGCCGACAACCAGATCCTCGGCGTCGTGCGCGCGCTGCAGCGCGATCGCGCGGATCGCCAGGTCGTGCTGGTGTCGAAAGACATCAACATGCGCATCAAGGCGCATGCGCTCGGCCTGCCCGCCGAAGATTACTTCAACGACCAGGTGCTCGAGGACAGCGACCTGCTGTACACGGGCATCCGCGCGCTGCCGCAAGACTTCTGGACCCGGCACGCGAAGGGCATGGAAAGCTGGCAGGACACCAAAACCGGCACCACGTACTACCGTGTGACGGGTCCGCTGTGCGCTTCGATGCTGGTCAACGAGTTCGTTTATCTGGAGCCGCAGAACGGCGAGCCCGCGTTTCATGCGCTGGTGCGCGAGCTGAACGGCAAGACCGCGCTGCTGCAAACGCTGCGTGACTATGGCCACCACAAGAACAACGTGTGGGGCATCACGGCGCGCAATCGCGAGCAGAATTTCGCGCTGAACCTGCTGATGAATCCGGAAATCGACTTCGTCACGCTGCTCGGCCAGGCCGGCACCGGCAAGACGCTGGTCGCGCTCGCGGCGGGCCTCGCGCAGGTGCTCGACGACAAGCGCTACAACGAGATCATCGTGACGCGCGCGACGGTGCCGGTCGGTGAAGACATCGGCTTCCTGCCGGGCACTGAAGAGGAAAAGATGCAGCCGTGGATGGGCGCGTTCGACGACAACCTCGAAGTGCTGCAAAAAACCGACGACGCCGCCGGCGAATGGGGCCGCGCCGCGACCCAGGAGCTGATCCGTTCGCGCCTGAAGATCAAGAGCATGAACTTCATGCGCGGCCGGACGTTCGTCGACAAGTATCTGATCATCGACGAGGCGCAGAACCTGACGCCGAAACAGATGAAGACGCTCGTCACGCGCGCGGGTCCGGGCACGAAGATCATCTGCCTCGGCAACATCGCGCAGATCGACACGCCTTACCTGACCGAGGGCAGTTCGGGCCTGACCTATGTGGTCGACCGCTTCAAGGGCTGGGCGCACAGCGGGCACGTGACGCTCGCGCGCGGCGAGCGCTCGCGCCTCGCTGACTACGCGTCGGAGATTCTCTAGGCGTTCGGAGGTCCTTTTCCGGCTTTTCATCGCAAGCCGCGTCCGGTTCGTTCCGGGCGCGGCTTTTTTATTGCGCCGGCGTTCTTCGCAGGCAACACTTAGCGCACAAACTTCAAGTAATTTATCAACAATTCTTGCGGCAGCCTTGTTGGGCGGCTACCATCCCGACATCGCCAGTGAGTAAATGGGCGCTTACCGCCCGTGCCGTCTTCATGCGCCGACTCGCCCTATCGCTGCTGCCCGTCCTGCTGCTCGCCGCCTGCGCCGGCGCGCCGCAGAAGAGCTCGCGCGGGTCTGGCGGCACCGTCGTCGCGAACGGCGCCTATCACGCGCCGCCGCCCGGCTTGCCCCATTTCGTCGATCACAGCATCGGCCGCGAGGAAATCTCGATTCAGGCAATGAGCCTCGTCGGCGTGCCCTACCGCTGGGGCGGCAACACGCCCGACAGCGGCTTCGACTGCAGCGGTCTCGTGCGCTACGTGGTGCTGCGCGCGGCTTCGGTGAACCTGCCGCGCACGACGGCCGAGATGAGCGGGCGCGGCGAATCCGTCGAGCCCGAGGAAATCGCGCCCGGCGATCTGATCTTTTTCAATACGACGGGGCGCGCGCATTCACACGTCGGCATCTACGTAGGCAAGCTGCGCTTCGTCAACGCGCCATCGACCGGCGGCACGGTGCGGCTGGACTATCTGACCAATCCCTACTGGGCGAAGCGTTTCGACGGCATCCGCCGGATGGCGGGACCGGCGGCGACGCCCGCGCCATTCGATACGCCGAGCTATCAGGCGGCGGCGCCGCAAACGGAGCGCGCTGCCGCGGGCGCCGCCGCGACGGTGGCGGTTCGGCCAGCATCGACCTCTACCGGCGCGCTCCCCGCGACCGGTGCAGGTGGCGGCACGCCCGTCGCGCAAACCGATCAATTCGAGCCGCCGCCGTCGGGCCTCAGCGACGCGCAACTGCAGGCGCGCTCGGCGGGCGCCGTGGCACCGCCGCTGGTCCCGGCGGCTCAGACACGCATGTACGAAAGCGGTGCTCCTTCACCCGCTCAACCGATGCAGCCCGCCACGACCGCCCGCGTCCTCCCGCCAACCGCACCCGACGCGATCGATGCCGCCGCCGATGCATTCGAACCGCCGCCGCCCGCTTCCATCGCGGAACGCCAGGCCCGTCAGGCACAGCAGACCGACGGCACTGGCGCCGTGCAGCTGATGCGCGCGTCGACTGCTTCCCATGGCGCGCCCACACCCACGCAAAGCAGCGACGACCCGATCGCCCGTTTCGCGAACGGCAACTTCTGAGGCCGTGATCTGCTATCGTCATCGATATTCTTTCGACGGCGGGTAACGACCATGGAACTCGGGCTCAAAAATAAGGTGGTGCTCATTACCGGCGGCAGCAAGGGCATCGGTTTCGCCTGCGCGCGGGCCTTCGCACAGGAAGGCGCGAAGGTCGCGATCGTGTCGCGCGACCCCGCCAACCTCGCGCGCGCCTACGAACAGCTGAAACAGGAAGGATTCCACGTGCATCGCACGCGTGCCGACCTGCACGAACCGCACAGTGCCGCCGATATCGTCGAGGAAGTCAGCGCCGCGGTAGGACCGATCGACGTGCTGATCAATAGCGCCGGCGCCGCGCGCCGGTACGACCCTGAGACGCTCGATGCCGACGCATTTCGCGCGACGATGGAGGCGAAGTATTTCCCGTATATCTATCCGCAGCAGGAAGTGCTGCGCCGTATGGCCCAGCGCGCGAAGGCCAACGGCGGCGCCGAGCCGGGCACGATCGTCAATATCATCGGCATGGGCGGCAAGGTCGCGAGCGACATCCATATCGCGGGCGGCGCGGCCAACGCGGCGCTGATGCTTGCAACCGTCGGCCTCGCGCACTACTACGCGCGCTATGGCATCCGCATCAACGCGATCAATCCGGGTGCGACGCTGACCGAGCGGGTCGAGGAAGCGGTCCAGCTGGAGGCGGCGCAGCAAGGCATCGGCAACGACGAGGCGCTCGCGCGCGGCCAGGCCCGGATGCCGCTCGGCCGCTACGCAAAGCCTGAGGAAATTGCCGACGTGGCGCTGTTCCTCGCGAGCCGCCGTGCAAGCTATGTGACGGGCGCGATCATCCCGATGGACGGCGCAAACGCACCGCTGATCTGAACGGATCGAGCGACGCGCCGGTCCTCAGGACGACGCAAGCGCGCTTTCAATCGAACTGCGTAGGGAAACCGATGCGATGCAACGGGCGGCATCGAGCCGAAGCCCGCGCGTGCTGTTTAGCCAGACTCAGCCAAATCGAGCAGCGCAGGCCTGCATCGCAAGGTGATTACAGGAAGTGGTGACCCAGCCACCATGCTCCGCCGGACAGCAGCGCGGACGCCGGGATGGTCAGAATCCACGCCCACACGATGTTACCGGCGACGCCCCAGCGCACCGCGCTCAACTTCTGTGTCGCGCCGACCCCGACGATCGCGCCGGTGATCGTATGCGTGGTGGAGACGGGGATGCCGAGCGCCGACGCGGTGAACAGCGTGAGCGCTCCGCCCGCCTCCGCACAGAAGCCGCCGACCGGCTTCAGCTTCGTGATTTTCTGCCCCATCGTGCGCACGATTCGCCAGCCGCCGAACAGCGTGCCGAGACCCATTGACAGATAGCAGCCGCCGATCACCCACAGCGGCGGCGCATTCGCCTTCATCGACGCAAAGCCGGTTGCGATCAGCAGCATCCAGATGATGCCGATGGTCTTCTGCGCGTCGTTGCCACCGTGACCAAGGCTGTACAGCCCAGCGGAAAGCAGTTGTAGACGGCGGAAGCGCCGGTCGACCTTGCTCGGCGGCGTGCGGAAGTACAGCCACGACACCAGCAGCATGAAGAACGAGCCGAGCACGAAGCCCAGCAGCGGCGAAACGAAGATGAACGCGACGGTCTTCATCAGACCGTCCCAGTTCAGCGCCCCCCAGCCCGACTTGGCGAGCGCCGCGCCCACGAGCCCGCCGATCAGCGCGTGCGACGAACTGGACGGAATGCCGTAGACCCAGGTGATCACGTTCCACGCGATCGCGCCGGCCAGCGCGCCGAAGATCACGTAGTGATCGACGATGTCCGGATCGATCGTGCCCTTGCCGACGGTTGCGGCCACCTTCAGGTGAAACACGAAATACGCGATGACGTTGAATGCCGCCGCGAACGCCACCGCCTGCTGCGGCTTCAGCACGCCGGTCGATACGACCGTGGCGATCGAATTCGCCGCATCGTGAAAGCCGTTCATGAAGTCGAACACCAGCGCAATGGCAACCAGGCCGGTTACGACCCAGATAGCGAGTTGTATCGATTGCATTATGCGTTTTCCAGCACGATGCCTTCGATGATGTTCGCCACATCCTCACACTTGTCCGTGATCGTTTCGAGCAGCTCGTAGATCGCCTTCAGCTTGATCAGGACCTTGACGTCGTCTTCCTCGCGGAACAGCTTCGACATCGCCGCGCGCAGCACGCGGTCGGCTTCCGATTCGAGCCGGTCGATTTCCTCGCAGGCCTTGAGGATCTGGCGCGCCTGCTTCATGTCCGACAGCAGGCTGACCGCGAATTGCACGCGCTCGCAGGTCGCCGTGCAGATATGCGCGAGCTGGCTCGCCTCCGACGTGACCGCTTGCACGTCGTACAGCGAGATCGCGGTGGCGACGTCCTCCATCAGGTCGAGGATGTCGTCCATCGTCGTGATCAGCTTGTGGATCTCGTCACGGTCGAGCGGCGTGATGAAAGTCTTGTGCAGCAGGTCGATGGCTTCGTGCGTGAGCTTGTCGGCCGCTTTCTCGGCCTTTTGCACGTTTTGCTTGTGGATTTCGGCGTCCTGCAGATTGTCGATCAGGAGCTCGAGTTCGCGGCTTGCCGAGATGATGCACGTTGCGTGCGAATTGAAGATTTCAAAGAACTTGCCCTCGGTGGGCATGAATCGACCGAACATTGGGATCCTGGAAATGGGTCACGTAATGGCTGACATAAAACCGCCATATTGTACCGTTCCGCCATCATTGCCGCACTCGCTACAGCGCCGTTACAACAGGCCCCGGCGCGTCGTGTCACTCGCCGCCGTAAAAGTTCTGCGCACCCGCAAAATTGTCGAATTTCGTGTATTGACCGTGGAACGTGAGGCGAACCGGGCCGATCGGACCATTCCGCTGCTTGCCGATGATGATCTCCGCGGTGCCCTTGTCGGGGCTGTCCGGGTTGTACACTTCGTCGCGGTAGATGAACAGGATCACGTCGGCGTCCTGTTCGATAGCGCCCGATTCGCGCAGGTCCGACATGATCGGCCGTTTGTTCGGCCGCTGCTCGAGGCCGCGATTCAGCTGCGACAATGCGATCACCGGTACGTCGAGCTCTTTCGCGAGGCCCTTCAGCGAACGCGAGATTTCCGAGATTTCGGTCGCGCGGTTTTCGCCCGCCGACGAGCCGCTCATCAGTTGCAGATAGTCGATGATGATCAGCCCGAGCTTGCCGCACTGGCGCGACAGCCGGCGCGCGCGCGAGCGCAGTTCCATCGGGTTCAGACCGCCGGTTTCGTCGATGAAGATCTGCGCCTCGCTCATCTTCTGCACCGCGTGCGTGAGCTTCGGCCAATCCTCGTCGGTCAGACGCCCGGTACGCATGCGATGCTGATCGAGCCGGCCGACCGAGCCCAGCATACGCATCGTGAGCTGCGTGCCCGGCATTTCCATCGAGAACACCGCGACGGGCAGTCCGTACTCGACCGCGACGTACTCGCCGATGTTCATCGAAAACGCCGTCTTACCCATCGACGGACGGCCCGCGACGATGATCAACTCGCCGCCGTGCATGCCCGAGGTCATGCGGTCCAGATCGACGAAGCCGGTTGGCGTGCCGGTCACGTCGCTCGGATTGGCGGTGTGATAGAGCGTATCGATCCGTTCGACCACCTGGGTCAGCAGCGGCCCGATCTCGAGAAAGCCCTGGGTGCCGCGCGCGCCGTCTTCGGCAATCGAAAACACCTTCGATTCCGCTTCGTCCAGCAATTGCCGGACTTCCTTGCCTTGAGGGTTGAACGCGTCGGCGGAGATTTCATCGGCGACCGACACAAGCCGGCGCAGCACCGCGCGGTCGCGCACGATTTCCGCGTAGCGGCGGATATTGGCCGCGCTCGGCGTGTTCTGCGCGAGCGCGTTCAGGTAAGCGAGGCCGCCGACCTCTTCCGCCTTGCCCGAAGTGCCGAGCGCTTCGTAGACGGTGACCACGTCGGCCGGACGCGTGGCCGCGATCAGCTTGCCGATGTGCTCGAAGATGATGCGGTGGTCGTAACGGTAGAAGTCGCTCTGCGCGAGGAAGTCGGCAATGCGGTCCCATGCCGCGTTGTCGAGCAGCAGGCCGCCCAGCACCGATTGCTCGGCTTCGATCGAATGCGGGGGGACTTTCAGCGACTCGAGTTGGGGATCTTTGGACGGTGCGTTCATGGGGAGGAATTATCGGGCAATCCGACGACGGCTGCGAGCGGAAAAAACGCCAACTCGGGGATACTCGTCGGATAGTCGGGCACAAAAAAAGCAGGGGCCGGTTACCCGGCCCCTGCCCTTCACCAGCTAAGTGCTGGCTGATCCTGCGTAATGCTCAGCGGTCGACTTAGACGTGCTCGCCGATCACCGCCACCGTCACATCGACGAGAACGTCGGTGTGCAGCGAAACTTGAACCGGGTGCTCGCCAACCATCTTCAGCGGGCCTTCCGGCAGACGCACCTGCGCCTTTTCCACCGCGAAGCCTTGCTTGCCCAGTGCTTCAGCGATGTCGGCATTCGTCACCGAACCGAACAGACGGCCGTCGACGCCAGCCTTCTGATGGATCTGAACCGTCTGGCCTGCCAGCTTTTCGCCTTGAGCCTGAGCGGCTGCCAGCTTTTCAGCGGCGACCTTTTCGAGTTCTGCGCGGCGCACTTCGAATTCAGCCAGGGCTTCTTTCGTTGCACGGCGAGCTTGCTTGTTCGGGATCAGGAAGTTACGTGCGTAACCGTCCTTGACCTTGACGATGTCGCCCAGGTTACCCAGATTGACGACTTTTTCCAGAAGAATGATTTGCATTCGGATGCTCCTTATCGCGTCGTCGGGTTAGGCCTTGTGCTGGTCGGTGTACGGCATCAGCGCGAGGAAACGCGCGCGCTTGATAGCCGTGTCCAGCTGGCGTTGATAGTGCGCCTTGGTACCCGTGAGACGTGCCGGCGTGATCTTGCCGTTCTCGCCGATGAAGTCCTTCAGCGTTTCGATGTCTTTGTAGTCGATGTACTCGACGCCAGCGGCCGTGAAACGGCAGAACTTCTTGCGCTTGAAGAGCGGGTTCTGTTGCTGACGACGCTTGTCGAATTTCTTACCAGTCGGGCGGGGCATGATTAGTCCTTTCCAATGTCCTGCAATGCTGTGATGTGAAATACCAGAGTTCGCGCGTTTCGGTGCTTTTTAGCCAGAAAACCTGTGAAGAGCGTTTCGACGCCCATCTGACAGTTTTCGAGCTTGCCGCTCGCTTCGCCCGCGGCGACCGCCTGCATGGTCAGTTCGACCTGACGGGCAATGCCCGCCTCGACGACTTCCGTGCGGTGGTGCAACGTGCAGCTTGCAATCGGAACGCCGGCGGGCGTGTACCGCACCGCTTCGCGTTCGACGACGCTCGCCGTGAGTTGCAGCCGGTTCATGTACTTGAGATGCCTTCGTGTACGTGAGCGGAGCGACGCTGCGTGTCTGGTAGCTTAAATAGTGTGTCTTAAGCCTGCGCTTCGGTCGGCTGAGCGGCTGCCGACTTCTTGGCTTCTTCGCGCTGCACTTCCTTCATCATCGGCGACGGGCCGGTTTCGGCCTTCTTCATCTTGACGATCAGGTGACGCAGAACGGCGTCGTTGAACTTGAACGCGTGTTCCAGCTCGTCGAGCGTGGTCTGGTCGCATTCGATGTTCATGCAGACGTAGTGAGCCTTCGCGAGTTTCTCGATCATGTAGGCCAGTTGGCGACGGCCCCAGTCTTCGACGCGGTGGATCTGACCACCGTGCGACGTGATCGTGCTCTTGTAACGCTCGATCATGGCGGGCACTTGCTCGCTTTGATCGGGATGCACGATAAAGACGATTTCGTAATGACGCATTACACACTCCTTGTGGATTAAAGCCGCCCGGGCGTCGGAACCGGTGCGGCAAGTGAGAAGCCCAAAAGTGTAACCCGATTGGGGACGGGTTGCAAGGCATTCCGCCGATTCGGCCGTGGAATCGGACGTGTTTTCAAGAGCTTAGGGTCACAGATCCGGGGAAATCGGGCCGCGGCGGCCGCTCAACCCGCTTCCGTGCGTTGGCTACCGCTCTGCAACCGCGCCCGGAGCGCCGCTTCGAAGCCCGTGAGCGCATTGGGCGCGGCGTCCGTGATCGCCCACCAGGTCATGCCCGCCGCGTCCCAGTGCGCGATCGAGTAGCCGTCGTGACCGAGCGCCGCCGGCGCCGCGCCCTCCGCCGTGGACTGCGGAAACACGTACACGTCGATCACGTGCTTGCCGTAGCGGTACACGAGCACCGCGACCCGCTGATGCGCCAGGTAGTCGAGCCGGCCGCCCTGAAGCGCGAAGCCGGCCGCCGCGAGGTCCTCGACCGGCGGCGAATAGTCGAGCCTGCCGTTGAACCACGGCTTCACGGTGTGACGGTCCGTCGAAATCACGTCGATGTCGCGGCCGGAGACCTGCGCGCGCACATGGCTTTCGACGAGTTCGTCGGTGAACGGCGAGGAGTCGGCCGGAGGATGCAGCGTCAGCGTCAGGACCGCGGCGGCGGCGCACAACGCGATCACCAGTGCCGCAAGACCGCCGTGCGCGGCCGCGCGGTTTGCACCGCCCGCGCCGAGCGGGCCGCCGAAGCCCCCGAGCCATCCGTCGAGCCACGCGGGCCACCACGCCCCGCGACGCTGACGCCGAGGTTGCTGCGTCACCGGCTGCGTCATCCCGGCGGCGGACTTCTTCGGTAGATCGTCGGGCGCCGCCGTCGCGGCCGACACCGCGGCCCCTTCGTCGACGACGCCGGGCATGCCCGCCACGATCCGCGTCCGCAACGACTGCGGCGCCCGATGATACGGCGCCGCGCGCAGCGCGCCGCTCAGCGCGCGCACGTTGTCGCTCGCGCGCCGGCAATCGTCGCAGTTCTCGATATGCTGCTGGACCCGGCGCGCATCGGGCGCCGGCAATTCGTGATCGGCATTCGCATCGAGGAGCGGCCGTGCTTCGTTACAGTCCATCCGGCGTCTCCTGAGCGGGGTCGGCGGCAGCGCCGGGAATGTTGAGGGGCCGGCCGTCGGCAAACGCCCGGAGCTGTGTCACTGTTGCGGTGGCGGGCATGCCCGCCGACGATGCCGGGCGACCGTCGCCGGAACTGTTTGCCGGCTGGGCGCAGGGGGCGGGGGGCGCGGTGGCCGCCGACCTCGCGAGTCGCCCGGACTGCGCGTCCCGATCCGACGGCGCCTCCTGCCGGCCACCCTGCCCGCCTTTACGCCCGTTGCCTACCGGCTCCCCTCCGCCTCGCTGCTGCGCCATCAACACCTCCGCCAGCTTGCGCCGCCCGCGCGCGAGCCGCGACATCACCGTACCGATCGGCACATCGGCCACCACCGCGATCTCCCGATATCCCATCTCTTCGAGCTCACGCAAGATCAGCACCTCGCGATACTCGACCGGCAAACGCGCCAGCGCATCGTGCACCAGTCGCACATCCTCGTCGCGGATCAGCAGTGTCTGCGGATCGTCACCGCCTGCGCTCCAGCCGTCGAGAGTCGCGTCGTCCATCGTTTCGTCGAATTCGAGCATGTCGTGCGCCGGCGCGCGCCGCCGCCATTCCGTGTACCAGGTCCGGCGCACGATCGCGAGCAGCCACGGCCGTGCGGAGTCGCCACGAAACGTATCGAAGAAGCGGAACGCGCGCATGAACGCTTCCTGCACGACGTCCTCGGCATCGTTCGGATTGCCGCACAGCCAGCGCGCGAGGTTGTATGCGGCGTCCAGATGCGGCAACGCCAGCTGCTGGAAGCGGCGGCTTTTCGCGGCATCGGAATCGGCATCGGCGGCGGGGCGGGCACTAGGCTCGCCCCGCGCGCGGGCGGCGTCTGAGTCGGTCTGGACCACGTGGGTCCCTCCAAGGGCATGGCGGCTGCGTCGTGCGGGTCGCTGCTGTCGAGCGCCCCGCGTGGTGGGCTGACGTGTCTTTCACAGCAGAACTGACCATAGCCTCAGTTTATTCCCGACTTCCGCCAGCAATCGCCAAAAGTTCGGGCTCGCCCGCGCGCCTCTCGCCAACTAACACGCCCGCTAGTACGACGGCCGGTTCCAGTAGTCGTCGCTTGCGTACACGTCTTTCAGATAGTCGATGAAATAGCGCACCCGCGCAGGCACGTAGCGCTGCTGCGGATAGACCGCGAGGATGTCGTAATCGGGCAGCGCATACTCGTCGAGGACGGTTTCCAGCTCACCGCGCGCAAGCTGCTGCTGGATTTCCCATGTCGAGCGCCAGCCGAGTCCGAGCCCTTCCGAAACCCAGCGATGCAGCAGTTCGCCATCGTTGCAGTCGAGCGAGCCCCCCACCCGCACCGTCGCGAGCTTGCCGTTGCGGCGAAAATACCAGCCGCGGTTCTGGCCGCCTTGCAGATTGAACGCGAGGCAGTTGTGGGCCGGCAGATCCTCGAGCGTCTTCGGCTTGCCGTGACGACGGAAATACCCGGGCGTACCGCATACCACGCGCCGGTTCGACGCGAGCTTCACCGCGACGAAGTTCGGATCGACCGTGCCGCCGATGCGAATCGACAGGTCGTACCCCTCGCGCACCAGATCGACGACCCGGTCGGTCAGATTGAACGACATCTGCAACCCGGGTTTGTCGCGCAGAAATGCGGGCGCGAGCGGCGCGACATGCTTGCGGCCGAACGCGGCCGGCGCCGACACGATCAGATGGCCATTCACCGCGCGGCGCCCCGCGCTCAGTTCGTTTTCCGCCTGATCCCACTCGCTGAGGAGCCCGCGGCAGCGCTCGAGAAACGCCGCGCCGTCCTCGCTGACCACCAGCCGCCGCGTCGTGCGATACATCAGCTTCACGCCGAGGCGCTTCTCCAGCGCGTCGATGCGCCGCCCGAGAATCACCGGCGACACGCCCTCCTCCAGCGCCGCCGCCGCGAGACTGCCCGCATCGGCGACCCGCACGAAGGTTTCGATCTGTTTGAAGCGGTCCATGCTCGTCTCCCACCTGTCTCTTGCCGGGCTGATGCCGGCCGTGCGCCGGGCGTCACGCCATTCCATACTTTTTGTTTCGGAATAAGCGACCCGGACTGATCTTATCAAACCTTTGGCGCAGGCCTACAGTGTCCCTCAACCGACGTAATTACCGACATTGAGGAGACATCCATGGCCAAAATGAGAGCCGTCGACGCCGCCGTTCTGGTGCTCGAAAAAGAAGGCATCGATACCGCGTTCGGCGTGCCGGGCGCCGCGATCAACCCGTTCTACTCGGCGATGCGCAAAGCCGGCGGCATCAGCCACGTGCTCGCGCGTCACGTCGAGGGCGCGTCGCACATGGCCGAGGGCTATACGCGTGCCCAGCCGGGCAACATCGGCGTGTGCATCGGCACGTCGGGCCCCGCCGGCACCGACATGATCACCGGTTTGTACTCCGCCCAGGCCGACTCGATTCCTATTCTGGCTATCACAGGCCAGGCGCCGCGCGCGCGTCTGTACAAGGAAGACTTCCAGGCCGTCGATATCGAAGCGATTGCGAAGCCCGTCACGAAGTGGGCCGTGACCGTGCGCGAGCCCGCGCTGGTGCCGCGCGTGTTCCAGCAGGCGTTCCATCTGATGCGCTCGGGCCGCCCGGGTCCTGTGCTGGTCGATCTGCCGATCGACGTGCAGCTCGCCGAAATCGAATTCGATATCGACACGTACGAACCGCTGCCGGTCTACAAGCCGAAGGCGACCCGCAAGCAGATCGAAGCCGCGCTGACGCTGCTCAACGATGCCGACAAGCCGTTGATCGTATCGGGCGGCGGCGTGTTGAACGCGGTGGCCGAAGACCTGCTCGTGAAGTTCGCCGAAACGGTCGGCGTGCCGGTGATCCCGACGCTGATGTCCTGGGGCGCGATTCCCGACGACCATCCGCTGATGGCCGGCATGGTCGGTCTGCAGACCTCGCATCGCTATGGCAACGCGACGATGCTCGCATCGGACTTCGTGCTCGGCATCGGCAACCGCTGGGCCAATCGTCACACCGGCAGCGTCGATGTGTATACGAAGGGCCGCAAGTTCGTGCACGTCGATATCGAACCGACGCAGATCGGCCGCGTGTTCGGCCCGGATCTCGGCATCGTGTCGGACGCGAAGGCCGCGCTCGAACTGTTCGTCGAAGTTGCCGGCGAATGGAAGGCCGCTGGCAAGCTCAAGGATCGCAGCGCGTGGGTTGCCGATTGCCAGCAACGCAAGCGCACGATGCTGCGCAAGACGCACTTCGACAACGTGCCGATGAAGCCGCAGCGCGTCTATGAAGAGATGAATCAGGTGTTCGGCCGCGACACCTGCTACGTGAGCACGATCGGCTTGTCGCAGATTGCCGCCGCGCAATTCCTGCACGTGTACAAGGCACGCAACTGGATCAACTGCGGCCAGGCCGGTCCGCTCGGCTGGACGATTCCGGCGGCGCTCGGCGTGCGCGCGGCCGATCCGCAACGGCCGATCGTTGCGCTGTCCGGCGACTACGACTTCCAGTTCATGATCGAAGAGCTCGCGGCGGGCGCGCAATTCAAGCTGCCGTACGTGCACATCGTCGTGAACAACTCGTATCTCGGGCTGATCCGCCAGGCGCAGCGCGCGTTCGAAATGGACTACTGCGTGCAGCTCGGCTTCGAGAACATCAACTCGCCGGAGACCAACGGCTATGGCGTCGATCACGTCGCGGTCGCCGAAGGTCTCGGCTGCAAGGCGATTCGCGTGTTCAAGCCGGAAGAGCTGAAGCCGGCGCTGCAAAAAGCGCAGTCGATGCTCGCCGAGTTCAACGTGCCGGTGATCGTCGAAGTGATTCTCGAACGCGTGACCAACATCTCGATGGGCACCGAGATCGACGCGATCAACGAGTTCGAGGAACTCGCTGAAAAGCGCGAGGACGCGCCGACCGCGATCAGCCTGCTCGATTGAGCGTCACGCGTTCGCGGTACCCGCGGCATTCAGCGCGCACGATGCGCGAGGGCCTGGCTCACGCTCCGCGCCCTCGCCTCGTCACGCCCACCGCCATTCACTGACCGACCTGAGAGACAAAAGCACCATGCCGAAATTCGCAGCGAACCTGACGATGCTGTTCAACGAAGTGCCGTTCCTCGACCGTTTCGCGGCAGCAGCCAATGCCGGCTTTCACGCGGTCGAATTCCTGTTTCCGTATCCGTATTCGATCGCCGAGTTGAGCGAACGTCTGCAGCAGAACCGCCTGAAGCTGGTGCTGCACAACCTGCCGGCGGGCAACTGGGAAGCCGGCGAACGCGGCATTGCGTGTCTGCCCGATCGGATCGCCGAGTTCCAGGAAGGCGTCGGCCGCGCGATCGAATACGCAAGCGCGTTGAAGGTGCCGCAACTGAATTGCCTCGTCGGTATTCCGGGCGCGAACGTCTCCGCCGACACCGCCCGCGCGACGATCGTCGAGAACCTGCGCTTTGCCGCGCGCGAGCTGAAGAAGGCCGGCATCCGGCTGCTCGTCGAGCCGTGCAACTCGTATGACATTCCAGGCTTCGCGCTGAACCGCTCGCGCGATGGACTCGACGTGATTCGCGAAGTCGGCTCGGACAATCTGTTCCTGCAATACGACATCTATCACATGCAGCGGATGGAAGGCGAACTCGCGGCGACGATCGAAAAGAACCTCGCGCAGATCGCGCATATCCAGCTTGCGGACAACCCCGGACGGCATGAACCGGGCACCGGCGAGATCAACTATCCGTATCTGTTCGCGCTGCTCGACTCGCTTGGCTACGACGGCTACGTCGGTTGCGAATACAAGCCGCGCACGACGACCGAGGCCGGCCTCGGCTGGGTGCAAAGCGTTGCTGGTCAGGCACGCGGCGCGGCACATGCGGCGGCTTGAGACGCGTCACGCTCAACGCACCCCCCTATAACCCTGGAGATTCATACACATGGCAAAGATCGGCTTCATCGGGCTCGGCATCATGGGCGCGCACATGGCGCGCAACCTCATCAAGGGCGGTCACTCGTTGTTCGTGAACGGCGCTTATCCAGTGCCGGACGACATCGTGAAGAGCGCGAGCGTGGTCGCCAGTTCGACCGCGGTCGCGCAGGCCGCCGACATCGTCATCATCATGGTGCCGGACACGCCTGACGTCGCCAACGTGCTGTTTGCCGACGACGGCGTCGCCGCCGGCCTCAGCAAAGGCAAGCTCGTGATCGACATGAGCTCGATCTCGCCGCTCGACACCCAGGCGTTCGCGAAGAAGATCAACGCGCTCGGCGTCGACTATCTCGATGCGCCGGTGTCCGGTGGCGAAATCGGCGCACGCGACGCGTCGCTGACGATCATGGTCGGCGGTCCCGAGAAAGCCTTTGCTTTAGCCAAGCCGCTGTTCGAGCTGATGGGCAGGAACATCTCGCTGATCGGCGAGAACGGCGCGGGTCAGACCTGCAAGGTCGCGAACCAGATCATCGTCGCGCTGAACATCGAAGCGGTCGCGGAAGCGCTGCTGTTCGCGTCGCGCTCGGGCGCCGATCCGGAGCGCGTGCGCCGCGCGTTGATGGGCGGTTTCGCGTCATCGCGGATTCTCGAAGTGCATGGCGAGCGCATGACGAAGCGCACCTTCAATCCGGGTTTTCGGATCGAGCTGCATCAGAAGGACCTGAATCTCGCGCTCGATGGCGCGCGCAAGCTTGGCATCGCGCTGCCGCATACCGCGAGCGCGCAGCAGTTGTTCAGCGTGTGCGCGGCAAACGGCGGCAAGGCATGGGATCACTCGGCGATGGTGCGCGCGCTCGAGATCATGGCGAATCATGAGGTCGCGCAAACGCCGGATAGCAAGGAGGCGAAGGCGGCCTGAGGTCTCCCTTCGCGGTTCCTGTGTGATTGAGCTCGTCGTCGATTGCGCTGATGGCCGCTCCGGCATCCGCGCGGTAATGATGAGCACAGGTGGGGCGCCCGTTCGTCGCCCGGCGGCTTCGGCTGCTGGCGCGGTGGAACGGGCAAATCGCGCCGCTCTGGGCTGAGAGCGGCAAGTGGGGTCCGCAGCGGCACCCGGCGACGCCGAGGAAGCCTTGGTCGGTCAGACGTCGTCGTCGGGTGTCCGGCTGTCGGATTCGTCGATCAGTATGTATCGAACACCTTCTGCAACGCAGCCGGCGCCGTATGGCCCGCTGCCAGCGCCAGCATCAACAGCACGCGCGCCTTGTACGGATTCAGCGTACCCGCGCTGACGAAGCCGAGCGCGTCGTCGGCGGCGGCGCCGTTGCGCATCACATGCCCCGAGCCGACACGCGACGAGCGCACCACCGCGATACCGCGCGACACCGCCTCGGCGAGCGCCTGCTGCAACGCCTGATGGAACGAGCCATTGCCCGTGCCCGCGACGACGATGCCGCGTACGCCCGCGGCGACGAGCGCATCGACGGCAGTGCGCGATACACCCGCATAGCTCACGACGATCTCCACGTGCGGCCACGCCGTATCGATCGCGAACTCGCTCGCAAGCGTATGCGCGCGCACCACGCCGCGCTGAAACTCGACGCGGCCATCCTGCACCCAACCGAGCGCACCGATTTCCGGCGACTGGAACGCGTCGACCGCATAGGTGCTCGTCTTCACGACGTCGCGCGCGCTGTGAATGCGGTTGTTGAACGCGACCAGCACGCCCTGCCCGCGCGAAGCCGCATGCGCCGCGACCGTCACCGCGTTCAGCAGATTCAACGGACCATCGGCCGATAGCGCCGACGCCGGCCGCATCGCCGCAGTCAGCACGACTGGCTTGTCCGACTTGACGGTCAGATGCAGCAGGTAGGCGGTTTCTTCGAGCGTGTCGGTGCCGTGCGTGACGACCACGCCGTCGACGTCGTCGCTCGCGAGCAGCGTGTTGATACGGTGCGCGAGTGTGGTCCACAGCGGCAGCGCCATGTCCTTGCTGTCGACGCTGGCGATCTGCTCCGGCGCGATCCGCGCGACCGTCGACAGCGCCGGCACCGCCGCGAGCAACTGATCGACGCCGACGACGCCCGCCTGATAGCCGGACGTGTTGGCGGCGTCCGCTGCCGCGCCGGCGATCGTGCCGCCGGTCGCGAGCACGGCGATGCATGGCAACGAGGAAGTGGAGCCCGGTGTGCTGGGAGGAGCCGGGAGAGAGGAAGTCGAGGTATTCATGGCGGCGATTGTAAGCGATGCGCCGCGCGCCGCCATGCGTGAAAGCGCGAAGCTTAAGCGGCCTCGCGCAACTGCGCCGCGATATCGGTCTCGCTCAATTGTGGTGCGAACATCTCGATCAGCCGATACGCGTACGCGCGCAGGAACGCGCCCTTGCGCAAACCGACGCGCGTCGTGCTCGCCTCGAACAGATGCTGCGTATCGAGCGCGACGAGTTCGGTGTCGCGCTTCGGGTCGTAGGCCATCGCCGCGACCACGCCGATGCCCATGCCGAGCTCCACGTAGGTCTTGATCACGTCGGCGTCGATCGCGGTCAGCACGACGTCGGGCAATGCGCCTGCTTTCGCGAATGCCTGGTCGATATGCGAACGGCCCGTGAAGTCCTGGTCGTACGTGACGATCGGGAATTCGGCGATCTCATCGAGCGTCAGGTTTTCACGGCCGACCAGCGGATGATCCTTCGGCACCACCACCACGTGATGCCACGAATAGCACGGGAACGTGACGATGTCGGGGAAGCGGTCGAGCGCCTCGGTCGAGATGCCGATATCGGCCTCGCCGTTGATGATCATCTGCGCGATCTGCTGCGGGCTGCCCTGACGCAGCGCCAGATGCACTTTCGGGAACACCGACGTGAACTGTCGAACCACCTTCGGCAGCGCGTAGCGTGCCTGCGTGTGGGTGGTCGCGACGACGAGGTGGCCGCTGTCCTGGTCCGCGTACTGACGCGCGACGCGGCGCAGATTCTCCGCATCGAGCAGCATCCGCTCGATCAGCTGATGCACGGCCTTGCCCGGTTCGGTGAGGCCCGTCAGCCGCTTGCCGCGGCGAATGAAAATGTCGACGCCGAGTTCGTCCTCGAGATCCTTGATCTGCTTGGACACGCCCGACTGCGACGTGTACAGCACGTTCGCCACTTCGGTCAGATTCATGTTCTGCCGCACGGCCTCGCGCACGAAGCGCAATTGCTGGAAATTCATCGATATGTCTCCGGTTCTGCCAGAGTTGAGTTATTAGAGCCGCCAAATGCCAAATGGAACCACTCGGTACGGCCGATACGTTTCTCTCCTGCTTCGAGCGCCGCACGGCGGCGCTGCCATCTCACTGCGCCGGAAACACCCGCAGCGCGCGCGGCACCGCGGTCACGCCGTCGCCGACCGAGAGTTGCAGATCACGCCACGTTTCGCGATCGAGTTCGGCTTCGAGCAGATTGCCCGCGCGACCGGCGAGCTCGACGCGCACCGAGCCGCCGAGCGTCACCACGCGCCGCACGTCGACGACGATGCCGTCGCGATGCCCGGCCGCCTGCGGATACAGCTGCAGGTCATGCGGCCGCACATAGGCGAACGCCGGACCGCTGAAACCCGCCGTGATCGCGACCGGCAGCGCGGCGCCATCGACGACGAAGCCTTGCCCATCGACGTTGCCGTGCAGACGGTTCGCCGCGCCGAGAAACTCGTAGACGAACGGCGTCTGCGGATGGTCGTACACGTCCTGCGGGCTGCCCACCTGCTCGACATGGCCGCGATTGAGCACGACGATGCGATCGGCCACTTCGAGCGCCTCTTCCTGATCGTGCGTGACGAAGATCGTCGAGATATGCAGATCGTCGTGCAGGCGGCGCAGCCAGCTGCGCAGTTCCTTGCGCACCTTCGCGTCGAGCGCGCCGAACGGCTCGTCGAGCAGCAGCACCTTCGGCTCGACGGCCAACGCGCGCGCAAGCGCGATGCGTTGCCGCTGACCACCGGACAGCTCCGACGGATAGCGTTGCGCGAGCCAATCGAGTTGCACGAGCTTCAGCAGTTCATGCACCTTCTCGCGAATCACCTTCTCCGACGGACGTTCCTTGCGAGGCTTCACACGCAGGCCGAACGCGACGTTCTCGAATACCGTCATATGACGGAACAGCGCGTAATGCTGAAACACGAAGCCGACCTCGCGCTCGCGCGCGCCGACCGCCGCGACGTTCTGACCTTGCAGCTCGACCTGGCCGCCGTCCGCGTATTCGAGGCCGGCGATCACGCGCAGCAGGGTCGTTTTGCCGCAACCCGACGGCCCGAGCAGCGCGACGAGTTCGCCCGGCGGAAAGTCGAGCGACACGTTGTCGAGCGCGACGAAATCGCCGAAGCGCTTTTGCAGGTTACGAACGGTGATACCCATTTACAGCTCTCCTTGCTTGAGCGGATGTCGCTGCGACGCAGGCGTGGCGTTGACGAAAAACGAATGAGAAGCGGACTGCGCGCTATTGGCCTGTGACGCACCGGCCGGCGCCGGTCCCGCATGCGCGGGCACCTCACGCGCCGCCGACAGTTCCGCCGACATATGACGCTCGGCCAGCAGCTTGAGCCCCAACGTGACCAGTGCCAGCAGCGCAAGCAGCGAGGCCACGGCGAACGCGGCCGAGAAGTTGTACTCGTTGTAGAGGATTTCGACGTGCAGCGGCATCGTGTCGGTCTGCCCGCGAATATGGCCGGACACCACCGACACCGCACCGAACTCGCCCATCGCGCGCGCATTGCACAGAATCACGCCGTACAGCAGGCCCCACTTGACGTTCGGCAGCGTCACACGACGGAACGTCTGCCAGCCCGATGCGCCGAGCACGTGCGCGGCTTCTTCCTCGTCGTTGCCCTGCGCCTGCATCAACGGAATCAGTTCGCGCGCGACGAACGGGAACGTGACGAAGATCGTCGCGAGCACGATGCCCGGCACCGCGAAGATGATCTGCACGTTGTGATCTTCGAGCCACGGGCCGAACCAGCCCTGCGCGCCGAACATCAGCACGTAGATCAGACCGGAGATCACCGGCGACACCGAAAACGGCAGATCGATCAGCGTGGTCAGCAGTGCCTTGCCGCGGAAGTCGAACTTCGCGATACACCACGACGCCGCGAGGCCGAACACGAGGTTCAGCGGCACAGCGATCGACGCGGTGAGCAACGTGAGCTTGATCGCCGACAGCGCATCCGGATCGGCGAGCGCTTCGAAGTAAAAGCGCAACCCCTTATTCAGCGCCTGATAGAACACCGCGGCGAGCGGCACGACCAGAAACAGCGCGAGAAACAGCAGTGCGACGCCGATCAGCAGCCAGCGCACGACGGGCGGTTCGCTGACCGGATCGGGGCGACGCGCACCGCTCGCCGGGTTGGTCGGAAGACGGCTCATTGCACACCCCCACCGATTGCCGCGACGCTCGTGGCCACGGGCGCCGGCCCCGCATTGCCGCGGCTCGTGCGCCGCTGCAGCCACCACTGCAGCGTGTTGATCAGCAGCAGCATCAGGAACGACACGACCAGCATCACGACCGCGAGCGCCGTCGCGCCCGCATAGTCGTATTGCTCGAGCTTCGTGATGATCAGGAGCGACGTGATCTCCGACTTCATCGGCACATTGCCGGCGATGAAGATCACCGAGCCGTATTCGCCGAGCGCGCGCGCGAAGGCGAGCGCGAAGCCGGTCAAGAGCGCCGGGAACACGGCCGGCAGCACGACGCGGCGAAACGTGAGCCAGCGCGACGCGCCGAGGCACGCGGCCGCCTCTTCCTGCTCGCGCTCGAACTCCTCGAGCACCGGCTGCACCGTGCGCACGACGAACGGCAGGCCGATGAACGTCAGCGCGACCAGCACGCCGACCGGCGTGAACGCGATCTTGATGCCGAGCGGCGCGAGGAACTGGCCGATCCAGCCGTTACCCGCATACACGGCCGCGAGCGAAATGCCCGCGACCGAGGTGGGCAGCGCGAACGGCAGATCGACGACCGCATCGACGATGCGCTTGAACGGAAACGTGTAGCGCACCAGCACCCACGCGACGAGAAAGCCGAACACCGCGTTGATCAGCGCGCCGCCGAGCGCCGAGAAGAACGTCAGCCGATACGACGCGAGCACGCGCGGCGACGCCACCGCGCGCACGAACTGGTCCCAGTCGAGCGTCGCGGTTTTCAGAAAGGTCGCCGCCAATGGAATCAGCACCACGAGGCTCAAATAAGCCACCGTGATGCCGAGTGTCAGGCCAAAGCCGGGCAATGCGCTCGGCTTGCGGAAGGTCAACGTGGTCATGCTGGATACTCGTTCATGGTTGATGCTCGCGCGGTTGTTCGTCTTGCGGTGTTGCGGTACTGCGGTACTACCGCCCTGCTGGCCACCGGGTCCAGGTTAGCCGAAAGCGCGCCCATTGGGCGCGCCCTTGTTGCCTGTGCCCGTGCTCCAGGCGATGGTTGTTACTGCGGCTGATAAATCGAATCGAACACGCCGCCGTCCGCGAAATGGGTCTTCTGCGCGTTGGTCCAGCCGCCGAACGAATCGTCGATCGTGTACAGCTTCAGCTTCGGAAACTTCGCGGTCAGATCGGCCGGCACCTTGTTCGAACGCGGACGATAGAAATTGCGCGCGGCGATCTCCTGCCCTTCCTCGCTATACAGGAAGTTCAGATACGCGTCGGCCAGCTTGCGCGTGCCGTGTTTGTCGACGACCTTGTCGACCACCGCGACCGGCGGCTCGGCCAGGATGCTCACCGTCGGCACCACGATCTCGAACTTGTCCGGACCGAACTCCTTCACCGACAGAAACGCCTCGTTTTCCCACGCGATCAGCACATCGCCGATACCGCGCTGCACGAAGCTGGTGGTCGCGCCGCGCGCGCCCGAATCGAGCACGCCGGCGTTCTTGTACAGCTTGCTGACGAACTCCTTGGCCTTCTGGTCGTTGCCGCCCGGCTGATGCTCGGCGTACGCCCACGCGGCCAGGTAGTTCCAGCGCGCGCCGCCCGAGGTCTTCGGATTCGGCGTCACGATCGACACGCCCGGCTTCACCAGATCGTCCCAATCCTTGATGTGCTTCGGGTTGCCCTTACGCACCAGAAACACGATCGTCGACGTGTACGGCGATGCGTTGTCCGGCAGACGCTTCTGCCAGTTCTTGTCGACGAGCCCCTTGTTCGCGATGGCGTCGATGTCATATGCGAGCGCGAGCGTCACGACGTCGGCCTGCAGACCGTCGACCACCGAGCGAGCCTGCGCGCCCGAGCCGCCGTGCGACTGCTTGAAGGTGACGGCTTCGCCGGTCTTGGCCTTCCATTCTTTGCCGAATGCCTGATTGATGTCCTGATACAGCTCGCGCGTCGGATCGTAGGACACGTTCAGCAGCGTGGTGTCGGCGTGCGCGACGCCGCTTGCGCCAAACATGCCGAGCGTACCCGCCGCGCCGACGGCAAGCGCCGTGATCACTTTTCTGGTTCGAGCCGCGAGCCCCGTATGCCGATGGTCCATTTCAATATTTCTCCGCGTGATGTCCGCTGCTGAGCGTCTGGTGTTGTTTTGCGTCGCGGTCACGTGCACATGAGCGCTAACCGGAAGCCAGTCTATCGAAGGGCTTTCATCATTAAAAATAATGTTTCTTCATTTTTTAATGCTCAAAAGTGGTAACGGCAGACGCGCCGGCTGTTCAGACGTGGAAATCGTCGTCATGTCGCCGATAAACGACGCCCCAGCGCGCCCCTTGCGTCGAACTTAAAGTAAAGCTTGAAATGCGCCGAATACTGTATAAAAATACAGTCACCTGTTCATACATACAGTGGCCATGACCAAACTCACCGCACGACAGCAGCAGGTTTTCGATCTGATCCGCCGCGCGATCGAACGCACCGGCTTCCCGCCCACTCGCGCGGAAATTGCCGCCGAACTCGGTTTCAGCTCGGCCAATTCCGCGGAAGAGCATCTGCGCGCGCTGGCGCGCAAGGGCGTGATCGAACTCGCGGCCGGCGCGTCGCGCGGCATCCGCCTGCTGTCCGGGCAGGAGGATGCGCCGCACCAGTTCACGCTGCCGCATGCGGGCCTGATGCAGTTGTCATTGCCGCTGATCGGCCGGGTCGCGGCGGGTAGCCCGATCCTCGCGCAGGAACATATCTCGCAGCACTACGCGTGCGACCCGGCGCTGTTCTCGAGCAAGCCCGACTACCTGCTGAAGGTGCGCGGCCTGTCGATGCGCGACGCCGGCATTCTCGACGGCGACCTGCTCGCGGTGCAAAAGCGCAGCGAAGCGAAAGACGGCCAGATCATCATTGCGCGGCTTGGCGACGACGTGACGGTCAAGCGTCTGAAGCGCCGGCCGAACGGCATCGAACTGATCGCCGAAAACCCCGACTACGACAACATCTTCGTGGAAACCGGCAGCGCGGATTTCGCGCTCGAAGGGATCGCGGTCGGGCTGATTCGCCCCAGCGAGTTCTGATCTTTATTGCCGGAACGCTCGCGCCGGTTTGTCCGAACCAAGCCGCATTAACGCCCGCATTAACGCCCGCATTAACGCCCGCATTACGCCGCGCATTCAAGCCGCATCGTCTGGAGAGACTCATGGAACGCCTTGCCCGCCTGCTGCCTTTTCGCCAGTTCGGCCGTCTGCGCCATCTGCGCAAGCTCACGCCTTGCGCGCCGATCGAGGCGCCCGCGGCGCGCACGCCGTCGCTGTTCGACGTGCCTGCCGAAGCTTGCGGTCTGCCGTCGTCGTTGCCGGCGTTTGCGCGCGTATCGCTGAATTCGGCGCTGAATATCGCGGAGCCCGCGCGCCGCGCTCCGGTGCGGGTCTATCATGGACCGTCGCGACTGATCATGGTCGGCACGGTCGACGCCGTATGCCGTATGATCGATCGTTGCATAGCCGACGAAGCCAACGTGCACGGCGCGGTGTTCGAAGCCTGAGCGAATTCTGAGCACGCATGCAATAAGCACTTCGGATGTTCAGAGATTCGCGTGGGATGGGATCGTTTCGACCTCGCCGTGGTCGACGTTAGATCATCACTGACGTGGAGTCCCATTCGATGACCATTCCGAAACGCACACAGGGCAGCGCCACCCGGCCGCTGCTGATCACGCTGATCGTGGTGATCGTGATTGCCGCGCTGGGGTTTATTTACGCGTCACCGTATCTCGCGGTGAACAATCTGAAACGCGCGGCAGACGCGCGTGATGTGCAAACCGTCAATCAGTACGTCGACTTCCCTGCGCTGCGCGATAGCCTGAAGCAGCAGGTGGGCGCGATGCTGACGCGCCGCCTCGAAGCGGATGCCGGCAACAAGATGGCCACGATCGGCGCGGTGATCGGCGTGACACTGATCGGCCCGCTCGTCGATGCCTATGCGACACCCGACGGCGTCGCGGCACTGCTCAACGGCATGCCGCCGCGCGGCACACCGGGCGAGCAACCGGCAGCACCGCCAGCCGCAGGCGGCGAAGCGCCGGCCGCATCGGCCGCGGGCGACACCACCATGCACGCAAGCGCGCCGCCGCCCGGGCGTCAAAGCACGGCCGGCTATCGGAGTCTCAACGAGTTTGTGGTCACGTACCGGCGCGGCGAAGGCAACGCGAACTATTCGGCCATCTTTCGTCGCGAAGGTCTGGTCACGTGGAAGCTCGCGGCGATCAATCTGAACGAGTGAGGGTTCAAGCCGTGAACTGCGGAGATGCGCGGGCTGGCCATTGGAGCCAGCCGCGTGTCAGGTTTGTTCCTATTACGCCGCGGCCGCCTGCTGCTGCTCCTGCGCGGACGAGCATGCCACCAGAATGCTGCACGACACGCGGTCGAGCAGCGGCGTGTTGCCCGCCCCCATCCACCACCTCGACAAACCGGTCCGGCAGCGATGTCCCACCACCACGAGGTCGACGTGCAACTCGTTGGCAAGATTGGCGATCTCGTCGATCGGATGACCGAATGCGAAATGCCCCTGCGCGTTCACGCCTCGCTCGGTCAGCCAGTTCACGCCCTCCTGCAGAATTTCGCGGGCCGTTTTTTCGAAGCTTCCGCAGGCCACATCGGTCAATAAGCCCGCGCTTTGCGCGATGCTGGAACGCATGTCTACTACCGACAGCAGATGCGTTTCCGCCTTCAGGTCCAACGCCAGATCGGCGCCGCAACGCAGGGCTTTGCGGCCTTCGCGCGAGCCGTCGTAGCACAACAGGATTTTCTGGTAGCTCGCCATCTGTCTTCTCCCATTCGCGCGGAAAGCGCGGTCTGAATCAATCATGGTGCGCCGCAATTCAGCTTGCAAGGGATGGAAAACGCTAAGTGCATAGTCGGTGCGTGCTGAAGCCGTCTGCACAAGCGTTGGGCCACCTGGAGCAGTGTTCGCACACGTTTGCGGCACCGCAAAACTTCGTATGCGAACGCATCGCATCCCATGCATTACGCGTTCCCGGACACCCGCTCGCGTCAGTGGCCGATACCCTAGAATAGGCGGCCTGTGCGCAATGCGTGCGTCGCAGGTATGTTGTGTGTCTTGCGCGTACGTTATGTCTTCTTCCGGAGCCTCGCTCGAGTCATGCCCGCAGCCCCCATCGAATTCCATCAGGTCAGGAAAAACTATGGCGAAAAAACGGTCGTCGACGGATTGTCGTTTCATGTGAACACCGGCGAATGCTTCGGGCTGCTCGGCCCCAACGGCGCCGGCAAGACCACGACGCTGCGCATGCTGCTCGGCATCGCGGCGCCCGACGCCGGCGCGATCCGCCTATGCGGCGAACCGATCCCTGGCCGCGCGCGCCTCGCGCGCTCGCGCGTGGGCGTGGTGCCGCAGTTCGACAACCTCGATCCCGATTTCACCGTGCGTGAAAATCTGCTCGTGTTCGGCCGCTACTTCGGTCTGAGCGCCGCGCAGTGTCGCGCGGCGGTGCCGGGTCTGCTCGAATTCGCCCGCCTCGAGCACAAGGCGGACGCACGCGTGAGCGAACTGTCGGGCGGCATGAAGCGGCGCCTCACGCTGGCGCGCGCGCTGATCAACGATCCCGACGTGCTGATCATGGACGAGCCGACCACCGGTCTCGACCCGCAAGCGCGCCATCTGATCTGGGAGCGACTGAGATCGCTGCTCGTGCGCGGCAAGACCATCCTGCTGACCACGCACTTCATGGAAGAAGCCGAACGGCTCTGTCATCGACTGTGCGTAATCGAGGAAGGACGCAAGATCGCAGAAGGCGCGCCGCGCGAGCTGATCGAGTCCGAGATCGGCTGCGACGTGATCGAGATCTACGGTCCCGATCCGTTTGCATTGCGCGACGAACTCGCGCCGCTCGCCGAGCGCACCGAGATCAGCGGCGAGACACTGTTCTGTTACGTGAACGACGCGCAGCCCGTGCATATGCGCCTGAAGCAGCGCGCGGATTTGCGCTATCTGCATCGGCCGGCGAATCTCGAAGATGTGTTTCTGCGGCTCACCGGCCGCGAAATGCAGGACTGAACCCGCAGCGAGAAACTTGATGGACGCACGCACTTACGAAACCCAAGAAGGCACGCCATCGGCGCAAGAGCCGTTCGGCGCCTTCCCTGCCAATGCCACGAACTGGATCGCGGTATGGCGCCGCAACTATCTGGTGTGGAAGAAGCTCGCGATTGCGTCGATGTTCGGCAACCTCGCCGATCCGATGATCTATCTGTTCGGTCTCGGCTTGGGGCTCGGGCTGATGGTCGGGCACGTCGACGGCGTGTCGTATATCTCGTTCCTCGCGGCGGGCACGGTGGCGTCGAGCGTGATGATGTCGGCTAGCTTCGAGTCGATGTATTCGGGCTTTTCGCGCATGCACGTGCAGCGAACGTGGGAGGCGATCATGCATACGCCGCTCACGCTCGGCGATATCGTGCTCGGCGAGGTAGTGTGGGCCGCCAGCAAATCGGTGTTGTCGGGAGTGGCGATCATGCTGGTGGCGGGCGCGCTCGGCTATGCGAGTTTTCCGTCGATGCTGCTCGCGCTGCCGGTCATCGTGCTGGCCGGTCTCGCGTTCGCGAGCCTCGCGATGATCGTGACGGCGCTCGCGCCGTCGTACGACTTTTTCATGTTCTATCAGACGCTCGTGCTCACGCCGATGCTGCTGCTCTCCGGCGTGTTCTTTCCGATCTCGCAGCTGCCCGGCCCCGCTCAAGCGGTGACCGCCGCGCTGCCGCTCGCCAATGCGGTCGATCTGATGCGCCCGGCGATGCTCGGCCGGCCGATGGAGCACGCGGCGCTGCATGTGAGCGTACTGGCCGCTTATGCAGTCGGCGGCTTTATCGTGTCGGCGATCCTGTTTCGGCGCCGCATGATGAAGTAAGCCGAGCGCGCCGGTCGTCGCTCTGCGCGTTTGCTATCGTCGCGCGCTCAGTCCTCGTCATCGGTCCACGGAATGTCGACGTCGGAGATGAACGCGACCGTCGCGAACGGGCCGCCCTCGTGACGCCCGATCTTGCCATCGGCGCGCTGCCATTCGACCCGGAACACGGTGGCCGGATCGTCCGCGATCAGCCGCACCGTGCGTAATTCATCGGGATCGGCATCCTCGACCGGACCGTCGAGCGAGATCAGCAGCGCCTGCGGCCATAAACCATCTGCGGGATCGTAGATCTTGTCGCCGTCGTGAATCAACGTGAAGGCTTCCACGCCGATGGTCGCCGACGCATCGACGATCATCTTGGCGAGCGCACGCAACAGCGCGGTCGCTCTCGCCGAATTTGCCTGGCGGATCGCGAGATCACCGCGCGTGAGCGCCTGCTCGAGTTTCGGATTGGTTTTCTGTTGCGCCATGGATGTGTTGGTCCTATCGCTCTGTTGTGGGCAACGCGCCATCGGGACGACGCGCCGCGTTTCTTTTTGGGGGTGCATCTATTGCCGCTTGTGTGCATTGCAGCATCGCGGGCTGCGCGGCCGGTCCGCGCTTCGACTGCCGTTGTTCTGCCGTTTCCCCCGATCGTGGCGCGCACCATCAGGGCCGTTTTCTCAGGGCCGTCCTTTGCCGTCCACCACAGTTTAGGTCGTGATGCGGATTCAGGGAGAACATTTGCCGCTTAGTGCGTGGCATGTGTCGCATTTCATGCATCGGCTCGCCGGCGACGCGGCGTGTGCTTGCCGCGCCCTCGGTCCGCCTTCGAGGCCTGAGCCCCGGCAGGATTCGGATCCGCGATCCGTGCGATCAGATGGTCGCGAAACGCCCGCACCGACGGCGGCAACTCGCGCCCCGCCATCGTCTGCACCTGGATACTGCGCTGGCGCATCTGCGGGTCGGTCAGCGGAATCACGACGAAGCCGTCGGCCGCATAGCGGTCGCGCACCGACAGCAGCCCCGTGAACATGATCGCGCCGGACTTCTGCGCATAGCGATAACTCGCGCCACTGTTGTTGCAGATCAGATCCGGCTCGAGCAGGATGCCTTCGAGCGCGCAGGTGATGTCGATCAACTGGCGAAGCGTGGTGCCGGTCTCCGACAACACCAGCGGATAACGGCTCACCTCGGCGAGCGACAGCTTGGCGCGCGCCGCGAGCGGATGATCGGCGCGCAGCAGCACGAACACCGGCGCGCGCTCGGTGTGCTCGACCTTGACGCCCTTCTCCGGCGCGAGGCTGAACGACAACGCGATGTCGACATCACCGTCGCGCACATGCCGGGTCGCGTCGGCCGGCGACATCACAGTCAACGTGAAATCGATGCCGGGATGCTCGGCGCGGAAATCCGCGATCGCGGCGGGCAGGAAGTCGACCGCGAAGCCCTCGGCGGTGGCGATCTTGATCCGGCTGCCGTGCAGGCTAGCGAGACCGCTGAGCTCCTTCATCACGTGCTCGGCTTCCAGCAGGCTGCGTTGCGCGTACGCGAGCAGCCGCTCGCCCGCCTCGGACAGCGCCATGCCGCGCGGACGCCGCTCGAATAGCGTGACGCCGAGTTCGCTCTCGAGCCGCGCGATCTGACGGCTGAGCGCCGATACCGCGACATGCAGCCGTTCGGACGCATCGCTCAGCGAGCCGCTGCGCGCGACTTCGACGAAATAACGCAACGCGATGCCATGCAGTGAACGTGCCATCCGGGACGCCTCGATCGAATCGGTTGCAACGGTGCGACGACGCTTTGCCTTTCCGGCAATGCTAGCTTCGAAACATGATCATTGTGACAAAAATGACGCGCTTCTAGAATCGATCGCAATGAGATCGCGGACAAATCGCCCGAAGACCCTGCCATCGGACCGCGGCCCTCTGCCGCCTCGCCCATCCCCCGCATTGGAGACACTGACATGAGCCGCCACCAGGCCATCGAGCTTGCCACCCGGCACTTCGAATCCGGCGCTTTTCTCGCCGACCTGAACCGCCGCGTCGGTATTCGCACCGAAAGCCGGGAAAGCGGTCGCGGCGCGCTGCTGCGGTCTTATCTGACCAACGAAATCCAGCCCGCAGCGGAGCGCATCGGCTTCAGCACGCGCATCGTCGATAACCCGGTCGACGGTTTCGGTCCGTTCCTGATCGCGAACCGTCACGAAGGCGATCATCTGCCGACCGTGCTGATCTACGGCCACGGCGACGTCGTGCGCGGCTACGACAGCCAGTGGCGCGCGCCGCTGACGCCGTGGGCGGTGACGGTCGTTGGCGAGCGCTGGTTCGGTCGCGGCACTGCCGACAACAAAGGCCAGCACTCGATCAATCTCGCCGCGCTCGCGTGCACGCTCGCCGCGCGCGACGGCAAACTCGGCTTCAACACGAAGCTGCTGATCGAAATGGGCGAGGAAACCGGCTCGCCGGGGCTCGATGCGATCTGCCGCGCGCACCGCGACGAACTCGCCGCCGACGTGCTGATCGCCTCCGACGGCCCGCGTCTCGCCGCGCGTCGTCCGACCGTGTTTCTCGGCTCGCGCGGCGCGGTCAATTTCAAGCTGTCGCTGAACCTGCGCGACGGCGCGCATCACTCGGGCAACTGGGGCGGCCTGTTGCGCAATCCGGCGACGGTGCTCGCCAACGCGCTCGCGAGTCTCGTCGATGCGCGCGGCGTGATCGCAGTCGACGGCCTGCGTCCGCCGCCGATCCCGGAGGCCGTGCGCCGCGCGCTTGCCGACATCACGGTGGGCGACGGTCCTGGCGACCCCACCGTCGACGACAACTGGGGCGAGCCGGGTCTTTCCGCGCCCGAACGCGTGTTCGGCTGGAACAGCCTCGAAGTGCTGGCCTTCAAGGCGGGCAATCCGGAGAACCCGGTCAACGCGATTCCGCCGTCGGCGTTCGCGGTCTGCCAGTTGCGTTTCGTGGTCGGCACGGATTGGGAAAATCTCGGCAAGCATCTGCGCGCGCATCTCGATGCGCACGGCTTTCAGCTGGTGGAAATCGACGTCGAACGCGGCGCACCGGCCACACGGCTCAATCCCGACGATCCGTGGGTCACATGGGCGCTAGCGTCGCTCGAAGCGACCACGGGGAAGAAGACCGCGCTGCTGCCGAACCTCGGCGGCACGCTGCCGAACGAGGTATTCGCCGACACGCTCGGTCTGCCGACGATCTGGGTGCCGCATTCTTATCCGGCCTGCTCGCAGCATGCGCCGAACGAGCACCTTCTCGGCCCGGTGGTGCGCGAGGGCCTGCAGATGATGGCGGGACTGTTCTGGGATCTCGGCGAGAATTCGCCGCTTGCAGCAAAGCGCGAGGAAGTGGATGCGGCAAAGGCCGCGACTTGAGTTCGGCTCGCGCCGATTGATTCGCTGTGCCTGCCGCGGCCGCCCCGGCATTCTACCGGGGCCACCGCGGCAAGCGCGTCGCGCTTACCTCGGCACCGACATCAAGGCGCCGGATTCGGCTGCAGCTCGTGCAGCTTGTCGATTTCCGCAAGCACTTCCGGCGACAGCTTGACGTCCGCGCTCGCGATGTTTTCCTTCAACTGCTCGAGCGACGTCGCGCCGATCAGATTGCTGGTCACGAACGGCCGGCTATTGACGAACGCGAGCGCGAATTGCGCGGGCGACATGCCGTGGCGCTTCGCGAGCTCGACATAACGGGTGGTCGCCTGCACGGCTTGCGGCTTGCTGTAGCGCGCGAAGCGCTCGAACAGCGTGATGCGTGCGCCGGCCGGACGTGCGCCGCCTTCGTACTTGCCCGACAGCCAGCCGAACGCGAGCGGCGAGTACGCGAGCAGACCGATGTTGTCGCGATGCGCGTACTCGGACAGACCCGCTTCGTACGTGCGGTTCAACAGGCTGTACGGATTCTGGATGCTGACGATGCGTGGCAAGCCGAGCTTTTCGGCCGCGCGCAGAAACTGCGCGACGCCCCACGGCGTTTCGTTCGACACGCCGACATGGCGCACCTTGCCAGCCTTCACGAATTCGGCGAGCACAGTCAGCGTTTCCTCGATCGGCACCGTGTACGCGTCGTCGACCCACGGATACGACGCACGGCCGAAGGTCATCGTGCTGCGATCGGGCCAATGCAGCTGATACAGATCGACGTAATCCGTCTGCAGACGTTTGAGGCTGTCGTTGAGCGCCTCGGTCAGGTTCTTGCGGTCGAACTGGTTGCCTTCGCCGCGAATATGGCGCGGATTGTGCGGCTGACGCGCGGGACCCGCGATCTTGGTGGCGAGCACGATCTTCTCGCGCGCGCTCTTGTGCTGCGCGAGCCACGTGCCGATGTAGCGCTCCGTCGAACCTTGCGTTTCGGCGCGCGGCGGCACCGGATACATTTCGGCGGTGTCGATCAGGTTCACGCCGTGATCGAGCGCGTAGTCGATCTGCGCATGTGCTTCCTGCTCGGTGTTCTGCTCGCCCCACGTCATCGTGCCGAGACCAATCAGGCTGACCTGCACGTCCGAGTCGCCGAGTCTGCGGTATTCCATCTAACTTGTCCTGTTGAAGAGGTGAACGGAAAGCGCAGACGTTACCACGCCGGCGCATTACCTGCAGCAAGGCTAGAATGCGGGGCCATGCGTTGCTGCGCCGCCTGGCGATTTGCGTAGTACACGCTTTGCGCTCATGACGCGCGCTTCATCATGACTTCGTTGCCATGAATCACGAACACCTCGAATTGCTGGTCACGCGCGTGATGCCCTACGGGAAATATAAAGGCCGCGTGATCGCCGACCTGCCCGGCCACTATTTGAACTGGTTCGCGAGCCAAGGCTTTCCGCCCGGTGAGATCGGCCGGCTGCTCGCGTTGATGCACGAGATCGATCACAACGGTTTGAAACCGCTGCTCGATCCAGTGCGCAAACCGAAGCCCAACGAGCGTTGAAACCGTCTCCGTGAAAGCGTTGCCAAGCCCGCTGAACGTCGCGGCGCAGGCAGGCTGCAAGCAATGTCGGGCAGTCCGAATTCAGACAGGTTTTTTCCTTGCGGATCGCGATTGCATGGCCTTTAATCGGCTTAGGTCGTCGCGCTGTGGAACGTCGATAGTGAAGGGGTTCAGTCATCGTTCACTCCACTGTTTCCTTGTGTTCCGGCACCGTGCGACCCCCCGCCTTCGTGACTGCCTGCATGTCCATGTCGCAATTCAACCTGTCCGCGTTGCTCGACTTCATCGGTCACGATCTGTCGCCGGTGCGTGCGGTCATCCTGTTCTTCGTGATCGGCTACGTCGTGGTCGGACTACCCGTGCATTTCCGCCAGGGCGCGGCCTCGCGTGACGTGTGGGGCACGGCTGCCGGCGTGACGATGGCGGCGATCTATGCGGCGTTCATTGCCGGCGTGTACCCGTGGCTGCATCACGTGTCGGTGATCGCGCATTGAGCGCCGGCCGCCGCCAGCTCGGGGCCGAAGCCTTCCCATAGCGGTTCGAGCAATCCGCGTCGCGGCTGCCAGCGCCGCATCGACGTGCCGGCGCACCTGCGCCGAACTCGCGGCGCTCACAGGCCGCGTCGTCTCGTGAAATAGGAGGCAACGTTCGTCCCACTCGAGTCCGCGATGCGCGAGCAGGCGACGCACGTTCGGCTCGAGATCGTCGGCCAGTTCCTCGTATTCGATCTCGAGCCTCACGTCCCGGGGGAAGAACGCGCCGTTAGTGGGCCATCAACTCATCGTAGGCGCGGTGACAGATAGTCCGCGCCGAGAGCACTCCACTGCGCCGCGCCCGCTTTGTTCAACGTCTCGACGTCGATCCGCAGCGGATCGTCTGCGTCGCATCGCTTGCGACTCAAAAGACAAATCGTCCGACGGAAGTTAGCAGCGATGCCCTTGAGTAGCGTTTCGAATGGTTAACGAAGTGTTACCGCAGCGCCGTTCGGTCAGACGCGGGAAGATTGGCGGAAAGGTTGAGCGTCGCGGCAACGGCTCGCATGGTCGAAGCCCCAAGCGCACAGCGGCACCGCCGACGCCGGTAACGCTCGGACACAAACGCGGCCGAACTCCATTGCGCGCGGTTTTTCTGAGGTTTACGTGAAGGAGAAAATCGTGACCAGGCTCATTGCATCGATGACGCTGCTAGCGGCCGTGGCAGCGAGCATCACCGGATGCGCCGTCGCGCCGCCAGCGGACTACGGCTATGCGCAACCCTATTATCCCTACGCGTACGGACCGCCTTACTACGGGCCGGTGTACGGCTCGATTGGTTTCTACGGCGGTTTTGGCGGGCCGTGCTGCTATTACGGCCATGGCTATTGGCACGGTCGCGGCGGATGGCATGGCGGTGGTTGGCACGGCGGGCACGGCGGATGGCATGGGGGGGCCGGCGGATGGCACGGCGGGCACGGCGGATGGCATGGGGGGGCCGGCGGATGGCACGGCGGGCACGGCGGATGGCATGGGGGGGCCGGCGGATGGCACGGCGGCGGATTCGGCGGCATGCACGGCGGCGGCAGCGCGTGGACCGGTGGTGGCGGGATGGGGGGACATGGACACTGAGGCATTCAGGCATTGAGGCCTTGATGCATCGACGAACCGGTGCCCGCCTCCGTCGCGACAGTGACACGGCACCAGCGCGCCCGGCGCTTTCTGGCCTTGCGGTAAAATTATCGTTTTGATTCAAGCCCGCTCGGCCGTTCCATGTCTTTACCCCGCACTCCCAGCCCCCGCCGCGTGTCCGTTGCCCCGATGATGGACTGGACGGATCGTCATTGCCGCTCGCTGCATCGAATGATTTCGCGCCATACGTGGCTTTACACGGAAATGGTGACGACCGGTGCGCTGCTGCACGGCGACGTGCCGCGTCATCTCGCGTTCACGCCCGACGAAGCGCCGGTCGCGCTGCAACTCGGCGGCAGCGAGCCCGACGATCTCGCGCGTTCGGCAAAGCTCGGCGAGCAATGGGGCTATGACGAAATCAACCTGAATTGCGGCTGCCCGTCCGAGCGCGTGCAACGCGGCGCGTTCGGCGCATGCCTGATGAACGAGCCGCAACTCGTCGCCGATTGCGTGAAGGCGATGCGCGACGTCGTATCGGTGCCGGTCACGGTCAAGCACCGCATCGGTGTCGATACGGTCGAGGAATACGGCTTCGTCCGCGATTTCGTCGGCACGATCGCGCAAGCCGGCTGCGACGTGTTCATCGTTCATGCGCGCAACGCGATCCTGAAGGGCTTGAGCCCGAAGGAAAACCGCGAGATTCCGCCGCTCAAGTACGACTACGCGTATCAGCTGAAGCGCGATTTTCCGCAGTTGGAGATCATCATCAACGGCGGCATCAAGACGCTCGACGAAGTCGACACGCATCTTCAGCACGTCGACGGCGTGATGCTCGGGCGCGAGGCGTATCACAACCCGTACGTGCTCGCCGATGTCGACGCGCGCTTCTATGGGGCAACGCAGGCGCCGCTGACGCGCGATGAGGTCGAAGCGAAACTGATCGAGTATTGCGCGACCGAAATGGCGCGCGGCACCTATCTCGGCGCGATCACACGCCATGCGCTCGGGCTGTATCGCGGCGAAGCCGGCGCGCGCGGTTGGCGGCGAGTTTTGTCCGACAGCAAGCGGCTTGCAGCCCGCGATCTGACCATCTTCGACGAAGCGAGACAGCATCTGCGCGAGCCCCTCGAAATTTTTGAATAAAGGACTAGGCAAAGCCAGATCTAGTCCCTATAATCTCGTTTCTTCGTCGGCGAGACAGGTTTTTAAAGCAAGTCAAGCGGATGTTAGTGGTGGCTGTAGCTCAGTTGGTAGAGTCCAGGATTGTGATTCCTGTCGTCGTGGGTTCGAGTCCCATCAGCCACCCCAAAGAATTCAAGCAAACGGCGTTGTGAGCAATCACAACGCCGTTTTCGTTTTGCTGGCAGCCTGCTGCGTTTTCCATGATGAACGTGCGGTCTTCCGGCCCGCATCACCCCTTCCCGCCTCCTCCCTATCCTCGAAAACCGCTTGGCCAGCAGGGCCGGATCACCGCTCTGCCTTGTCGCGCTTACGTCTGAACGATTGTTTCTTCGTCGGGAATAGTAATTTCAGATTATCGGCACAAATTCTCGATAGTAGGGGTATACACTGCCTTCCATCGACGTTGCAGACACCTGGTTCACTGGCTCCTGCAACATCTTCCTGAAATGCAGTCGAAACGTTATCGGAGTCCTACCATGAAGACCAAGTTTATCGCCGCCCTGCTGGTTGCCGCTTCCGCCTCGATCGCCGCTCCCGCTTTCGCAAGCGGCTATGGGCCGGCGCCGTACTATCGTCCGTCGGTTGGCGCGCCGGCCTCGCAACAAGGCCAGAACGCGCAGACCGTCGCTGCTGAAAGCGCCAACGCGCAATCGAATGCGTACGGTGGCGTGAATAGCGTGTCGACCCAATCGGGCTCGCGCAGCGAGTCCAAGTCGGGCCCGCAATCGGTGTACTTCGGCCACTAAGCCGCCAGCAGTAGCAGTACCGTCGGATCCACTGCCTCTGCAGGCAGCGATCAAACTGGGCGCCGCGCATGCAGTATCGATGCCGGCGCCCAGTTGCGTTTACGCCGGCTGTAGTGCGCCCGGCACCGTTGCGTCGCGACGCGGCTATCCGCCATTAGCTTGCCAGCCCCGCATCGATCAACTCGCGCGCCGCACTGAAAGCCGCCTCGGCGGCCGCATGCTCGGTGGACCACAAGCTATCGATATGCACGAGCTGCCAGTCGACCACCGTTGAATCGTCGCGCAGCACCCGGAAATGCGCCTTGACGCCGGTCAGCACCTGTTCGACCGCCACCTCGATGTCATAGTCGCCATAACGCGCCTGATAGTCGCCCATGTCGACGCCCTTCGGCTCCATGTTCGTCTCCGTGGTTTCGCTGATCGCGGGCAAACGAACGCGCGCGACTCACCCGCGACGCGCCGCCTCGCTCTTCACCCCGGCCGCGCGGCCGGCCGCCGATCAGCGGATCAATTGCAGTCGCCGGAAAGATACTGCCGGCCGTTGCAGTTGATTTCGACCCCACCGCTGCCCGCTTCGGCGACGAGGTCGCACGCCAGCAACTCCGCCGCGACGGACTGCTCGACTTCGGGCGCCGTCTGTCCGACGCCGACGTCGTTCAGACGCCGCAACGCTTCGACCGCTTCGGGACTCAAGGACTTCGACATGGCCGTCTCCGTCGGAATGCTCAATTCATCGTAGCAAGTTTCATCGGCGGATGCAGGCGTGCGCGCCCGCAGCGGCCCCGGAACACAGTCTGCTACTAGTGAATCGTGCACACAGCCGCGTGTCTACGGACGACGCGCGACATCGAAGGAGAACGACATGAAGCGAGGCAATTGGGCCACCCTAACGGCCACTGCTGCAGCGCTGGCGGCGCTGCTCGCGAGCGGCGCGAACGCCGTCGCGCAGACGGCGTCCAGCGCGCCGCCGGACAGCCATGCGCCGATGGCCAAACCGCCCGAGGCGGCATCGGGCGCCGGAGGTTCGAGCAACCCGGACAACATGCCGATCAAGCGACCGACGAAGCCAACCAACGACCACATGTCGCACGAGCCGCCAGCAAGCGGCGCAAACGCGAAGTAGCCGCTGCGCACGACGCTCGCGCTAGCGCAACGTCGTCAAAGCCGCGCAATCGACACCTCGGTCGACTTCACGAGCGCGACCACCTCCGAGCCGACTTTCAGTTCGAGTTCGTCGACCGAGCGCGTCGTGATCACCGACGTGACGATGCCGAACGGCGTCTCCACGTCGACTTCGGACACCACCGAGCCGCGAATGATTTCCTTGACCTTGCCTTTGAATTGATTGCGCACGTTGATGGCGGAAATGCTCATTTCAGATAACTCCAGAGAAGCGGTTGATAACGGAATGGATCAGATGGGATCGATTTGCTGGACAGCTCAGACGGCCCAGCGCACCTCGGTCGGCCGCGTCAGACGACCCGGTTCCGGCAAGCCGTACGGGTCATAGGGCTCGTACGCGCGATGCGCGAGCGTGTCGTCGTTCGGCGCGTTTTTGAGTACGCGTTGCAACACGTGATCTTCGAGCGCGGCGAAGCCCGCCGACGCCCGCGCCCGCGGCCGCGCAAGCGCGACCGGCTGATCGAGCGCGATGCGGCCCTTCTCGATCAGCAAAATCCGGTCGCCGAGCGCGACGGCTTCGTGCACGTCGTGCGTGACGAGCAGCGCGGTGAAGCGATGCTCGCGCCACAGCCGTTCGATCAGCGTGTGCATTTCGATGCGCGTCAACGCATCGAGCGCGCCGAGCGGCTCGTCGAGCAACAGCAATTGCGGACGATGCACGAGCGCCCGCGCTAGCGCGACGCGCTGCCGCTGACCGCCCGAGAGTTGCGCGGGCCAGTCGTTCGCGCGTTCGAGCAGGCCGACTTCGGCGAGCACCGCGCGCGCATCGTCGCGCGCGCTTCGGCCGCGACCGAGGCCGAGCATCACGTTCTGCAGCACGCTTTTCCACGGCAGAAGACGCGCATCCTGGAACATGATGCGTGTGTCGAGCGGACCGCCACTGCCGGCGCGTTTTTCGAGCACGCCCGAGCTGGCTTCTTCGAGACCGGCGACGAGTCGCAGCAACGTCGACTTGCCGCAGCCGCTGCGGCCGACGATCGCGACGAAGCTGCCGCGCTCGATCGACAGATCGAAGCCCGACAGCACCTCGCGCTCGCCATAGCGTTTGCCGACGCCGCGCAATTGCACCGCGTAGTCGCTTGCGGGGCGCGCGTCGCTGCGGGCCAGTGCAGTGGCGGGTTGCAAGCCGGCCGCCCCGTCCCGCTCGATCTCCGCGGCCTCGTTCGCGTCGTGATCCGCGAGCCGCGGCTGCGCGAGCTCGGTCTCGAGGTCTCTGCCCGCGATGCCGCCGAAGGTCGCCGATAGTGTCGTTGCGCTCATGCTTTTGCTCCTCGCTGATATGCTGGATGCCAGCGCAGCGACACGCGCTCGAGGCTCTTCGCGAGCATGTCCGCGAGCTTGCCGAGCGCCGCGTACAGCAGAATGCCGACCACCACCACATCGGTTTGCAGGAATTCGCGCGCATTCATCGTCATGTAGCCGATGCCCGATTGCGCGGAAATCGTCTCGGCGACGATCAGCGTGACCCACATCAGGCCGAACGCGAAGCGCACGCCGACCAGAATCGACGGCAGCGCGCCCGGCAGGACTACGTGGCGGTACAGCGCGAAACCTTTGACGCCATAACTGCGCGCCATCTCGATCAGGTTCGCATCGACCGAACGGATGCCGTGGAACGTGTTCACATAGACCGGAAAGAACACGCCGAGCGCCACGAGGAACACCTTCGCCTGTTCCTCGATGCCGAACCACAGGATCACGAGCGGAATCATCGCGAGCGCGGGGATGTTGCGGATCATCTGCACCGTCGAATCGAGCACGATTTCCGCGGGCTTGAACAAACCCGTCGCCAGTCCGAGCACGAGACCGATGCCGCCGCCGATCGCGAAGCCCGAGACCGCGCGCCACGTGCTGACCTTCACGTCCGCCCACATTTCGCCTGACTGGATCAGCGACCAGGCGGCCTTCACGACCGCGAGCGGCTCGGGCAGCACGCGTGTCGACAGCGCGCCGCTGCGCGCGGCGATTTCCCACGCGAGCAGGATCGCGATGGGCGCGAGCCACGGCACCAGGTGCGCGCCGAAGCGGCGCAACGCGTCAGCGCGCGTGGTGGACGCGGGCTGCGGGGTTGCCCCCGTAGCCGCCTTCAAAGCAGTGTCACTCATGTTGGCTTTTCTCCTTGCCGGTCGATCAGCTCGCGCTCGCCGCCTTCGGCAGATCGCTGGTGCCGACGATTTCGCCGAACGGCCCCGACAGCGGCCCGTTGGCGACCTTGCTGAAGCGTTGCGGCAGCAGCGGAAACACGAGTTCGGCGAAGCGGTAGGATTCCTCGAGATGCGGATAGCCGGACAGGATGAACGTCTCGATGCCGAGCGCCGCGTACTCCTTCATAAGCGCGGCCACCTGCTCCGGACTGCCGACCAGCGCGGTGCCCGCGCCGCCGCGCACGAGCCCGACGCCCGCCCACAGATTCGGATAGACCTCGAGCTGTTCGCGTCCGCCGCGCTTGCCACCGTGCAACGCGGCCATGCGGCGCTGGCCTTCCGAATCCATCCTCGCGAACGACGCCTGCGCACGCGCGACCGTGTCGTCGTCGAGCTTGCTGATCAGCTTGTCGGCGGCGGCCCACGCTTCTTCCTCGGTCTCGCGCACGATCACGTGCAGACGGATGCCGAAGCGGATCTGCCGGCCGCGTGCCGCGGCGCGTGCGCGAATGTCGGCGATCTTCTTTGCGACCGCTTCGGGCGGCTCGCCCCACGTCAGATAGGTGTCGATGTGCTCGGCCGCGATATCGTGCGCGGCCGCCGACGAGCCGCCGAACCACAGCGGTGGATGCGGGTTCTGCACCGGCGGATACAGCGCCTTGCCGCCTTTCGATTGCAGATGCTCGCCGTCGAAATCGATCGCTTCGTTGCTGTGCGAGGCCGTAAGCAGCTTGCGCCAGATATGCAGGAATTCGTCGGTGATTTCGTAGCGCGTGTCGTGATCGACGAATACGCCGTCGCCGGCCAGTTCGGCCGCGTCGCCGCCCGTCACCACATTGATCAGCAGCCGCCCGTTCGACAGCCGGTCGAACGTCGCCGCCATGCGTGCGGCGAGCCCCGGCGACGACAGTCCCGGGCGAATCGCGACGAGGAACTTGAGCCGCTGGGTCGCGGGAATCAGGCTCGACGCGACGACCCAGGCGTCCTCGCACGAGCGGCCGGTCGGCAGCAGCACGCCCTCGTAGCCGAGCGTATCGGCGGCGACGGCGATCTGCCGGAAGTAGTCGTAATCGGCTGCGCGTGCGCCTTGGGACGTACCGAGATAGCGGCTGTCGCCGTGAGTCGGAATGAACCAGAACACATTCATGTTGTTGCTCCTGCCTGCTCTTGAAAGAAAACGGTGGGCGCGAGCGCCGGCCGCGCGCATCGGGCCGGCAACCGGCAAGGCGCTGCGAGGTGTTGAAGGATTGCGAAACGGACGGTGGGCTCAGGCCACCGGCAAAAGCGCTGAAAGCCTATGCGCCGGGCGGACGACACCGCGAACACGACCGTGCGCGGACCCTGCGGCAACGGAGATTCGGCATGAGGCTCGACATTGCGACGGTTTTCCTCGACCAACGTGCGCGTGGTGCGCTCGATTTAACGGATGACGGCGACACCCGCGCCGTCTGCATGAGGAAACAGTCTATGGAGCGGTCCGCGGCTTTTGAACGATTTTTTTTAGCTTAGGAATTCCGCTTTCGTGATTAGCCCGGCGCTACCGCATACGGTTGTTGCGCTTTACACACGCGGCCGCGGCCCCCGCACCCCGATCGATATAATGGCGCTCGTTTCCAATCACCCGGTACAGGCGTTGCGATTCGCGTCGCCAGTACGTTGCCGGTGCAATGCATGCACAAAATAATTCTGCCGTTCGTCGCCGGTTTTCTGGCTTCTTTGTTCTTCCGCGAATCGACGCTTGCGCTGATGCACGCCGCCGGCATGATCGACCCCACCGGTTTTTCGACCGCGCCGTTTTTGCCGCTCGGCCTGCCTGAATTCATCGCGAACGCAATCTGGAGCGCGTGCTGGGCCGTGCTGATGGCCTGGCTGCTGCGCGTCGCGCCGCATCGGCACGCGCCTTGGGTACCGGCGTTCGTGTTCGGCGGCATCGTGCTGACGGCGGCGAGCGTGTTCGTCGTCGATCCGCTGCGCGGCATCTGGCCGAGCGGCAACATGCTGCCGCGCCTCGCGGTGGGCTTCGCGGCGAATGCGATGTGGGGCTGGGGCGCGCTCGTGTTCATGCGCGCGTTCATGGCGAGCGAGGCCGAGGAATGAGCGCGTCGCGCGTGAATACGCGCAACGCGTAGATTTTCGCGGGCGGGTTCGCGAGGCGGCGCGTTCAGTGCGCGCTCAGTGCACGTTCAGTGCACGTTCACCCGCGCAGAGCGACTAGCGGATGCTCGTCCGCCGGCCACGGACTGTCGAACATCTTCTCCACATCGGCCTGGTTGACGTCCTCGATGCGCGCGAAACGCCAGCGCGGCGCGTTGTCCTTGTCGATGATGCGCGCGCGAATGCCTTCCACCGTGTCTCCGAGCAGCAAGCTCGAACGTGTCAGATCGAGATCGACACGCAGCACGTCGGCCATCGACCCCTCCGCGCGCGTGACCACTTCGAGCGAGACCGCCATCGACAGCGGCGAGCGCTCGCGCAGCACCGCGATCGTCCGCTCGGCCCACTCCGCCGCGTCGCCGCCGCGCTTGCGCTCCTGTTCGAGCGACGCGAGTATCCGCGCGACGTCGGGCTGCGCGAAATGCCGGTCGATCAACGTGCGCGCCTTCGCGAGCGCGCTCTCCTCGGGCCGCGGCGCGACCTGATAAGCGAGCGTTTCGCGCTCGACGCACGCAACCACATCCGCGCCGCGCTCGAACGGTTCGCGGCTCAACGTAGCGACGAGCGCGGGCAACGCCGCGTCGTCGATGTAGACATCGGCGAGGCCCGCGTACAACGCGTCGGCCGCGCCGATCGTCTCGCCCGTCACCGCCAGATAGCGGCCGAGAGCGCCGGGCGTGCGCGCGAGAAACCAGCTCGCACCGACGTCCGGAAAGAGGCCGATACGGGTTTCGGGCATCGCCATCTTCGTCGATTGCGTGACGACGCGCAGGCCGCCGGTGCGATGCGCGCCCTGCGAAATGCCCATGCCGCCGCCCATCACGATGCCGTTCATCAACGCGATATACGGTTTCGGATACACGAAGATCGCGTGATTGAGCCGGTATTCCTCGCTGAAGAATGTATCGCGGGCCTGCTGGTCGCCGCGTTGCGCCGCCTCGTACATGAAGCGGATGTCGCCGCCCGCGCAGAACGCGCGCTCATGCCGGCTGCGCACGACGACGGCCAGCACCTCGGGGTCGTCGCGCCACTGGTCGAGCGCCATGTGGATCGCGCGAATCATGCTCGTCGACAGCGCATTCAGCGCTTTCGGCCTCTCCAGTTCGATGAAACCGATGCGGTTGGTTACGTGGGTCGCGATTTCGTCGCTAGTGGCGGGCGAGGCGGACGTGGGCATGGAAAGCTGGGCGCGGCGGCGCGGGTTGACGTGGAACTGAACGTTATCACGGGCCTGCCGCTTTGCGTTTGGTGGCGGGCTCGGGAGCCGGGTCCGTGGATTCGGCAGGCTCGGAGTGGCGCCGCGCGACGGTTTTCTTGCCGCGCACTGCGGCGCTCTTCGATGCGCCCGCTGCCACGGGCTGCGGCGCGCCGAGCCAAGCGTCGAGCGTTACGCCGACGAGCGTCTCGAGCGGCGCGCTCGGAAACACCGGACACGTGAGATTCAGCGCGACGATGCCATGCAGACTCGCCCACAACGCCTCGGCCCACACGGCCGACTCCATCGATGCGACCGACGCCGACAGACGCCCCGCTGCCCGCAACTCGTCGAGCGCGTCGATCATGATGTGCAGCGCGGCGTCGCCGGGGTCGTCGTCGGCGTTGCTTCGGGACGCGGTTGAACCACCGGTCCCGGCGTTCGCGCTTGCATCGTCCCCGTTGCCGCCGTCTTTGCCTGCGCCCGCCGCCGCGCCACCGAGCGCCGCGCCCGTATAGCTCGGATCCTCCATGAAAATCAGCCGGTACGTTTCCGGATGCTGGACGCCAAACGCGACGTACGCGCGCCCGAGCGCCTTCAGCCGTTCGGCGGGATCTGCGATCTGCACGAGCGGCACGAAGGTCGCGAGCAACTGCGCGTAGCCCTCCTCGCACAAGGCCCGCGCGATGTCGTCGCGACTCGCGAAATGCAGATACAACGTGGCGGGCGAATATTCGATCGCGTCGGCGATCTTGCGCATCGACAGCGCGGCAAAGCCCTCGCGCACGACGATGCGCCGCGCGGCATCGAGGATGCGTTCGCGCAGCGCCTGTTTCTGGCGGTGTTTTCGTTCAGCGATTCCCATGACTCGCAATTTTCAGGTTGACAAACTGAAAAGTCAAATTAAACTGAACGCTGTTTACTGAACACTGTTCAGTACATTTTCATCGGTCGAACTGAGTCGCCACGTGCACACGCGACGAGGTCGCGCCGCCATCTGAAGGAGTCGTCATGCAAGCCACGGGAAAGGTCGGTTTATTCGGTGCCGCGGGCGCAGCGGGTCAAAGCATTGCCGCGGCGCTTGGTGCGGCGGGCCGCGATTATCGGGTGGTCGGCCGCTCGCGCGAGGCATTGCAACGCAGCTTCGGTGACGACCCGCACGCTGAGATCGTCACCTGGAACCCCGACGACCACGCCTCGATTCGCGCCGCGGCCGCCGGTCTGCAAACCGTGATCTATCTCGTCGGCGTGCCCTACGACCAGTTCGCGCAGCACCCGCCGTTGATGGAGAAAACGCTGGCTGGCGTGACGGCCGCCGGCGTCGAGCGCTTCATTCTGATCGGCACCGTGTATCCGTATGGCCGCGCGCATGGCAATCCGATTTGCGAAGATCATCCGCGCGAGCCGCACACGTTCAAGGGTCGCATGCGGCTCGAACAGGAAAAGCTCGTGCTGGCCGCGCATGGCCGGAAAGGTCTCGAAACGCTGGTATTGCGGCTGCCCGATTTCTACGGACCGGGGGTTGAGCGCAGCCTGTTGCATGGTGTCTTCGTTGGCGCCGCTACCGGTAAGCGCGCACAGCTGCTCGGTCCCATCGACGTGCCGCACGAATTCATCTTTCTGCCGGATGTCGGCCCCGTGGTCGAACGACTCACGTGCACACCCGAGGCTTACGGCCGCTGGTGGCATCTCGCCGGCGCCGGCACGATCACGCAGCGCGAAGTGGCGCACGAGGCCTACGCGCTCGCGGGCCGCGAGCCGAAGCTGATGGTGGCCGGCAAGGGCATGCTGCGCGTGCTCGGGCTGTTCAATCCGCTGATGCGCGAACTGGTCGAGATGAACTATCTGTTGACCGAGCCGGTCGTGCTCGACGATTCCGCGCTGGGAACGTTGATCGGGCCGTTCAGCAAGACTTCGTATCAGGAAGGGATCAGGCGGTGCTTCGAAGCGGCGCGCGAGGCAGTGCCGGCGCATGGCGTGAATTAGCGGCAACGCGTTGGCGATGCGCTGGTGGAACGACAGTTCCGCTCAGCCTGCCATCTGCCCTGGCGGAAAGTGGCCACTCTTGAGTAGCACGGGTGTGCCGTTGCTGATCTGTAAATGCTCACGCGCAACGGCCTCGATGCGCGGCCGGCCCGCATCGAACGCACGCAGCCAGCCGTCGAGGTCCTCGCTGTAAGCGCCGAAATGATCCTCGAGCGCTTCCACCGAGATCGCGCACGGCACCGGCTCACCGTCCACCAGCGCTGAAAACACGACGGTCAGATTGGAGTCACGGTAAGCAGGCGCGTCTTCGGGAAAACGGATTTCCATGGTCGCCTCATCAAAAGGTGGCGGCGGGAACGTAACACGCGTGGAAAGCCGCTATGCGCCGCCGATCCGCGCGGGTCCCGCTATGGTACCCGCGCCGCCGGATCACGGTCCAGCGTGCGCGGGCGCCTGATTCAGGGCATCGCGCGGGAATCGCCGACACGCTCACTGCCCATCCAGCAAGCGGTCGACATATTCGCGCGCCGCCCGTTCGACGAACGCGAGCGCCTCTTCTTCGCTAGTGAAGCGTTGCCGGTCGCCGAGTTCGAGCAACGTTTCCATCCGATGCGGATCGTCCGGGCCGGCTTCGGCGAGGCTGACCGAGCCGACGTAAGTACCATCCGCTTTGGCGTGCGCTTCGCCCGACGCGCCCGACGTGCTGCCCCCCGGCACGAGGCGCGCGGTGGCGCTGATGTAATAGCCGCGATAAGGGCCACTGACCCGTTCAGCCATCTTCGTCCTCCTGTTGCGGTTGCGGAGCTGGCGCCAGTCGCGACTGCGCCGCCTTGATGCTTTAGCATGCGGCGCGCCGCTGCACCGGAGGTGTGCGGGCGGCCCGCCCCATTACGATAAGGCGCGTTACAGCGCGATAAGTTCTGCGCGCTCGCGAGCCGCACTTTTGCCCCACACCGCGGCCGCGCCGCACGTCAGCCACACGCGCTGGTCGAACGGTTCACATCGGCATGCTCCATGCTGTCAAAAGGTACTATGACGACACCATTTCGAGGCCAGCGAGCGCAATATGGGAAAATATTTTCTGCAGAATCACGAACTGCCCGAGCCGGATGCGGCGAACCGCTGGTTCGAGTACGCCGAAAGTCATGGGATCGACATCCCAAAAGCGATCAGCATCTGGGAAGACGCGGCCACCGAAGAAGGCGAGGAAGCCCGGCGGCTCGTCAGCGCGGCGGGCATCACCGTCGAAGCGACCTGAGCCTTGGCGCGCGCCCTCGCGTCCCACACCGACCGGCTCCAGCCCGGCAGCAACCTCCATCTGAATGAAAGGACACAACACGATGCATTTCACGACGCAACCGCGGCGCGCCGGCCGATTCCACCGCCTCCGATCCAGCGCCGCGCTTGCCTTCGTGCGTCGCGCGTCGCTGACTGCCGCATTGCCCGCCGCGCTGCTGCTCGCCGCGGGGCTCGGCGGCTGCGCGTCGTCGAACACGACCACGCTGATCAATCTGCCGAACGGCCAGACCGGCTTCGCGGTCAACTGCAGCGGCGCCAACGCCGGCTCGAGCTGGGCCTCGTGCTACGTGCAAGCGGGTAAGGCTTGCGGCGCGACCGGCTACGACATCGTGTCGAAAGATAACGACGAGGGTGGCACCGCTGGCGGCAGCGTCACGAACGTGGCGTCGGCGAATGTGAAAGGCCGCTCGATGATCGTGCGCTGCAAATAAGCCGACTTATGTTCCGGTGCGGCAACCGAGGCGGCATGCGCGGGCGCTCAATGCGCCTGCATCTTCGAGAAGAGATTCAACACGGCGACGCCAGCGACGATCAATCCCAGCCCGATGATCGCCGGCACGTCGGGTACCTGCCGGTACAGCACCAGCGCGACCAGCGTGATCAGCACGATCCCGGCACCGGACCAGATCGCATAGACGATGCCGACCGGAATGCTCCTGAGCGTCAGCGACAGGCAATAGAACGCGATGCCGTAGCCGAGCACGACGACCATCGACGGCAGCAGCCGCGAGAAACCATCCGAGGCCCGCATCGCGGAAGTCGCAATGACCTCGGCGACGATCGCGATCGCGAGCAGCGCATACGGGGGTACGCGCATCGCGTCAGCTTTTCGCGAGCGCGAGCTTGCCGTAATCGTGACCCAGATGCGCGCACAGCGCTTCGACCACGAGTTCATGATCGGCGCGCTGCGGCAGACCGGACACCGTGATCGAACCGATCACGCCCGCGCCTTCCACCGTCAGCGGAAACGCGCCGCCGTGCGATGCGTACTCGGTGGCCGGCAGACCGTGCTTGTCGGCGAGCGTCGCACCCGCGAGCTGCATTTTCAAACCGATCGCGTACGAGCTACGGCGAAATTGCGCGACAGTGTTGCCCTTGCGGCGCACCCAGTCGACGTTGTCGGGCGTCGCGCCGTCGAGCAGGCTGAAGAACAGCGGCTGGCCAAATGTGCGCACGTCGATCGCGGCGCCAATGCCGCGCGCTTTCGCGACCTCGTGCAGATACGCGCCGACTTGCCACGCACGGTCGGCATCGAAACGGGGAAACACGAGGGTCTTTTCCTGAAGAGCGATGACCTGCAGATCGTGAGCGATATCCATGGGGTTTAGAACGGGTCGGAGGATCAGAGTCGAAGAGGCCGCCGTCGTGAAGATCCGGCGAGCCGCGTGGAGAATCTGAATTCTAGCGCAGCGTCCGCGCGCGGCTTTCCGGAGCCTTTCCGACAGGTGTCGTAGCGGTCGCGGCGCAAAGCACAATGAAGCTAATCCTTACATGGCTATTGCGCTGTTTGGATGGCTGGTCTATAATCTTTTCTTCGACGGACGCGGGGTGGAGCAGTCTGGCAGCTCGTCGGGCTCATAACCCGAAGGTCGTAGGTTCAAATCCTACCCCCGCAACCACAACGAAATCATTGAAGGGTTACAACGCATTGGCGTGTAACCCTTTTTTGTTTTTGTGGCCACGAACTGACGAGCGCATCCGAAAATCGACTGTCAAGCGTGTCAGACGCGGCGGCGCTCGCCGCATCGAACCTCCCATCGCGCAGTCCCCGCCGGCGCCTCAGTAATCGCCCGCCCGGGTGATAAACTCCTATCACCCTTTCTCGTCCCCTTTCCAATGAAATTCTGTTCTGTCTGCGGCCACGGCGTCAGTCTGAGCATTCCGCCGGGCGACAATCGCGAGCGCTTCGTATGCAGCAGTTGCGGCACCGTGCATTATCAGAATCCGCGTAACGTGGTCGGCACCGTTCCCGTGTGGGACGACAAAGTGCTGCTGTGCCGCCGCGCGATCGAGCCGCGCTACGGTTACTGGACGCTGCCCGCCGGCTTCATGGAAATGGGAGAAACGACTGCCGAAGCGGCCTCGCGCGAAACGCTCGAGGAAGCCGGCGCGCGCGTCGAGGTGCAGAACCTGTTTTCGCTGCTGAACGTGCCGCACGTGCATCAGGTGCATCTGTTCTACATGGCGCGGCTGCTCGATCTCGACATTGCCGCCGGCGAAGAAAGCCTCGAAGTGAAGCTGTTCGAGGAGCACGAGATTCCGTGGGGCGAGATCGCGTTTCCAACCGTCGGCCAGACGCTGCGCTTTTTTTTCGCCGACCGCGCGGCCGGCAGTTTCGGCCTGCATACCGGCGACATCTTCCGCTCCCTGCGCGAAGGTTGAGCGGCGCATGGTTCCCTGGCTCGGAGCTGACGATCCGTTTCCGCCCGTCGAGCGCGCGCTCGGCGCCGCGAGCGGCGCGCCCGGTCTGCTCGCGGCAAGCGGCGATCTGCTGCCGTCGCGCCTGATCGACGCTTATCGGCGCGGCATTTTCCCGTGGTATTCGGACGGCCAGCCGGTGTTGTGGTGGAGCCCCGATCCGCGCATGATCCTGCGCCCTGCCGAATTCAAGCTGTCGCCGTCGCTGCGCAAGACGCTCAAGCGGATGTTGCGCGACGACGCGTGGGAAATCCGCGTCGATCAGGATTTCGCCGCCGTGATGCGCGCCTGCGCGCAGGCGCCGCGCCGCGGCCAGCGCGGCACGTGGATCACCGCCGACGTCGTCGAAGCCTATTCGTCGCTGCATCGCCTCGGCGACGCGCACAGCATCGAAACCTGGTTCGAGGGCAAGCGTGTAGCAGGCTTGTATGGCGTGTCGCTCGGCCGGATGTTCTTCGGCGAATCGATGTATACCGACGTCACCGACGGCTCGAAAATGGCGCTGGCCGCGCTGGTCGGGCACTTGCGACGTCACGAAATAGAAATGATAGACTGCCAGCAGAACACGTCGCATCTGGCGTCGCTCGGCGGCCGCGAGATAGCGCGCAAGGCGTTCGTCGCGCATGTTCGCGCGTCTGTCGGCGCACCGGCCATTCCTTGGCGCTTCGACAAGACCGCCCTGCTCGAAATCCTCGTGCGCGCGGCGTAGGAAAAATCAGGCCGAATCCGGGTCCGCCGCCCATCGAATCGCGGCATCAACCGCCAGGCGCGCCGGGTTTGCATTACCAGAGACGCTTCGAGAGCTGCCAACGTGACTCATCCCAACGAGCTGCCTCTTTCGCCGCTTTCCGCGCTGCAATTTTATGCAACGGCGCCCTATCCCTGCAGTTACCTGGACGGCCGCATCGCGCGCTCGCAGGTCGCCACACCCAGTCACCTGATCAATTCGGACGTCTACACGGATCTCGTCAAGGCCGGCTTCCGGCGCTCGGGCGTATTCACCTACCGTCCGTATTGCGACGGCTGCCGCGCATGCGTGCCGGTGCGCGTGCCGGTCGAGCGTTTTCAGCCGAACCGCACGCAGCGGCGTGTGTGGAGAAAACACGGCGAGCTGATCGCGACCGTCGCGCCGCTGCATTACGACGAGGAGCATTACGCGCTGTATATGCGCTATCAGTCGGCGCGCCACGCAGGCGGCGGCATGGATCGCGACAGCCGCGACCAGTACGAGCAGTTCCTGCTGCAAAGCCGGATCAACTCGCGGCTCGTCGAGTTTCGCGAGCCAGCGCGGCTGCGTCCCGATGGACGGCCCGATCCGCGCCCCGATGCACAGGGCGCGCTGCGCATGATCAGCATGATCGATATCCTCGGCGACGGGTTGTCGTCGGTCTACACGTTCTTCGAGCCGAACCTGCCGCACGCGAGCTTCGGCACCTACAACATCTACTGGCAGATCGAGCAGGCGCGCAGCCTGAACCTGCCGTACGTGTATCTCGGCTACTGGATTCGCGAAAGCCCGAAAATGGCGTACAAGGCGAATTTCCGGCCGCTCGAAGGCTTGATCGACGGCGAGTGGCGCGTGCTCGATCCGGCCAGCATCGACTTTCCGCCGGTCGATCTGCCGATGCATGGACGACGCGGTCCGCTCAGGCCGTAGCCGAAGCGCCGTCCGCCGAGTCGTCGCCGGGCCCTGCTCGCCGCCAGCAACGCCCTACCAGTCTCATTAAAGCCCAAAGCCGGTAAAATAGCGGGTTCCCATTTTCCGGCCGTCCGGCTTCATCCCGTGTTCAGCTCCCTTTATCCGCTCGTTCGCGCCCAACTCTTTCGCATGGACGCGGAAGACGCTCACCATCTGACTTTGCGCATGCTCGGCGCCGCCGGCCGCACCGGCATCGCCGGCGCGCTCGCCGCGCGCGTGCCGGATTCGCCGCGCACCGTGATGGGCCTCACGTTCCGCAACCCGGTCGGACTCGCGGCCGGCCTCGACAAGGACGGCGCGTGCATCGACGGTCTGGCGGCGCTCGGCTTCGGCTTCATCGAAGTGGGCACCGTGACGCCGCGCGCGCAGCCGGGCAATCCGCGCCCGCGCATGTTCCGGCTACCGCAAGCGAACGCGGTGATCAACCGGATGGGCTTCAACAACGCCGGCGTCGACCAGTTCGTGAAGAACGTCCAGGCCGCGCGCTATCGCGGCATCCTCGGTCTGAACATCGGCAAGAACGCCGACACGCCGATCGAGCGCGCCGCTGAAGACTACCTGTACTGCCTCGAGCGCGTGTACCCGTTCGCGAGCTACGTGACGGTCAACATCTCGTCGCCGAATACGAAGAACCTGCGCCAGCTGCAAGGAGCCGACGAACTCGACGCGCTGCTCGCCGCGCTGAAGGACAAGCAGCAACGGCTCGCCGACATGCACGGCAAGCTCGTGCCGCTCGCCCTGAAGATCGCTCCGGACCTCGACGACGAGCAGATCAAGTCGATCGCCGACACCTTGCTGCGCCACCAATTCGAAGGCGTAATCGCGACCAACACGACGCTGTCGCGCGCTGCCGTCACCGGCATGCCGCATGCGGACGAAGCCGGCGGCCTGTCGGGCAAGCCGGTGTTCGACGCGTCGAACGAAGTGATCCGCAAGCTGCGCGCCGAAGTCGGCGAGGCGGTACCGATCATCGGCGTCGGCGGGATCTTCTCGGGGGAAGACGCACGAGCGAAGCTCGCGGCCGGCGCGTCACTGGTGCAGCTTTATACTGGGTTCATCTACCGCGGTCCGGCGCTCGTCGCCGAATGCGCGCAGGCGCTGCGCTAAGCATCCGCACCGGCGGTGCATATAGACATAAACAAACGGTATTTAGATTGCGATAGTCTCGTTTGCTATGCTCTCGACCGTCAAAACGTCAGACGTACAAAGGAACACGATGAGATTTGGCCTGCTGAAGAAAATCCTCGCCACCGCGCTGATCGGCGCGTCGTTGACCGCCGTCGCCGCGCACGCGGAAGACCTGCTCGACCAGGTCAAGCAGCGCGGCACGCTGCGCGTCGGTCTAGAAGGCACCTTCCCGCCGTTCAACTCGAAAGCGCCGTCGGGCGAGCTGGTCGGCTATGACGTCGACATCGCCAAGGCCGTCGCGGCCAAGCTCGGCGTGAAGCCGGTGTTCGTCACGACCGAATGGAGCGGGATCATCGCCGGTCTGCAGGCGGGCAAGTTCGATGTGATCGTCAACCAGGTCGGCATCACCGACGCGCGCAAGCAGACCCTCGACTTCTCGCCGGCGTACACGTACTCGGCCGCGCAACTGATCCAGCGCAAGGACGACACGCGCCAGTTCACGTCGCTCGAAGACCTGAAGGGCAAGAAGCTCGGCGTCGGTCTCGGCACGAACTACATGGATATGGCGAAGTCGGTGCCCGGCATCGACGTGAAGACCTATCCGGGCGCGCCCGAATACCTGCGCGACCTGGCCGCCGGCCGGCTCGACGCGGCGTTGAACGACCGTCTGATGCTCGCGTACCTGCTGAAGAACTCGAACCTGCCGCTGCGCACCGGCGCGAACGTCGGCCCGGGCAACCCATCGGGCATTCCGTTCCGGAAGGGCAACCCGCAGTTCGCAAAGGCGATCGACGATGCGATGACCCAGCTCGAAGCGGACGGCACCTTCACAAAGATCTCGGACAAATGGTTCGGCATCGACGTCAGCAAGCCGATCAAGTAACACCCGTCTAGTCAAACGAAGGGCGGCATCGATCACGATGCCGCCCTTCGCGTTTATGCGGCCCGCGCGGGGCCTTGGACCCGAACCGCGCGTCACGTATACCCCGAGCCGCATTGCGCGACCCGCGCCTGAACGCGCGCCAAAGTTTATGATGTGCGCTTTGTGCGTCAATAAGAACACTACCCATGTCCATCACATCCCTGCTGCTCCAATCGCTGCCGGTACTCGCACAAGGCGCCTTGCTGACGATCAAGTTCGCGATCCTGTCGATGATCTTCGGCTTGATCGGCGGCGCCGTGCTCGCACTGATGGGGATCAGCCACAGCCGGCCGCTGAACTGGATCGCACGCGTTTATGTGAGCGTGATGCGCGGCACGCCGCTGCTGGTGCAGATCTTCGTGATTTACTACGGTCTGCCGAGCTTCGGCATCTCGCTCGAACCGACGCCGGCCGGCGTGATCGCGCTGTCGGCGAACGTCGCCGCCTATCTGTCCGAGAGCATGCGCGGCGCGATTCTGGGCATTCACCAGGGCCAGTGGCTCGCGTCGTACAGCCTTGGGCTGTCACGGCGCCAGACGCTGCGCTACGTGATCGCGCCGCAGGCGCTGCGCATCGCGGTGCCGAGTCTGTCGAACAGCCTGATCAGCCTGGTCAAGGACACCTCGCTCGTGTCCGTGATCACGGTGACCGAGTTGCTGCGCAGCGCGCAGGAAATGATCGCGTCGACCTATCAGCCGCTGCCGCTTTATCTGGCCGCCGCGGCAGTGTACTGGGTGCTGTGCCAGGTGCTCGAGTGGGCGCAGCGCTGGTACGAGCGGCGGCTGTCGCTGCCGACGCGGCACTGAGCGGCGCCCACTGCTTTTCCTTTGCCGCTGTGGCTCATTCGCCAGCGAACTTCAGCCCCAACGCCGCGCGCGCAGCGTCGGCCATCGCGATCATCTGTCGCGACGTGTCGTGCGGCATCAGCGGACTCTCCAGCACATCCGCGCGAATCAGCTCGCAAAAATGCGCGGTCTCGTAGTTCAAACCACCGCCTTCGAACGGTTCGTCGAGTTCGACGACGCGGCCGTCCGCGTAACGGATGCTCGCGCGCGACGGGTTCCACCACGGCTCGTGCAGCGTCACGTGACCGCCTTTGGCCATCAGCAGCGCATCGCCCTTGCCATGCAGATCGAGCCCGCAGAATAGCTGCGCGATGCCGCCGCGCTCGTGCTGGCTGTTCAGACTCGCGAACGTGTCGACGCCGGTCGCGCCGAGCCGGCCGAAGGTCTGCACGTCGCGTGGCGCGCCGAGCCAATCCACCGCAAGAAACATTTCGTAGATGCCGATATCGAGCAACGCGCCGCCCGCATGCTCGAACGACAGCGACGGATGATCGGCCGGCACGCCCGGCACCGAGCAGCCCGCGCGCACGAGGCCGACCTCGCCGATCGGATCGGCCGCGAGGTGCTCGCGCAACCTTCTGTAAAGCGGATAGAACGGCGGCTTCATCGCTTCCATGAAGAGCCGTTGCGAAGCGCGCGCGGTCTCGAGCACGCGCTCGAGCTGCGCACGATTGATACACGCGGGTTTCTCGCACAGCACGTGCAGCCCGGCTTGCAACGCGGCGATCGCATAGTCGGCGTGGCTGTCCTGCAGCGTCGCGATATAGAGCGCGTCGATGCCGCTCGCGAGCAGCGTATCGAAACTGTCGCAAACGGTACCGCCGAATTCATCGGCGAACGCCTGAGCCGGTTCCACGCGACGCGACCACAGCGCGGCGAGCCGCGCCCGCGGCACGAAGGCGAGACCTTGCGCAAAGCGGCGCGCAATCCGGCCAGTGCCGACGATCCCCCAACGGATTTCACGCGATGAAGTGGTGTCCTGCGTTGCCCGATTGGTCGGTTGGGCGGTGGCTGCCTGCGGTGCCGCTGTCGTGTCTGTCATCGTGTGTGCGAGGGTCCATGCGGTTCGGAACAGCCGCTATTGTCGCCGATGCCGTTTGAGAATGCGGCGAACCCGGCCAATCCGAACCATGCGACATCGCAGCCGCGCACCGACCTTCGACACCCGCGCCGCCGCTGTCGCGGCCAGGCACTCAAGCAACCAGGCTCAAACCGACGCTCACACCGAGTCTCAAACCCGCGCCGGCGGCTCCGCGGAAAACCGGCCGCCGATCTCCTCGGCCGCATAATCGATCATCGCCAGCGAGGCGATCTCGGCCTCCTTCGGATCGCGCCGCTCGATCGCTTCGACGACGCGCTGATGCGACGCGATCGCGCTCTCCCACACCCCGGTCCGGTCATGCACGATCGGGGCGACGGTCGACAGCGCGCCGCGAATGATCGCGGCCATCTGCTTGAAGAACTGGTTGCCGCTCGCGATCACGATACGCGTGTGAAACAGCTCGTCGGCTTCCTGATAGGCGGGCTCGCCCGGACGGATCACGCGAAACGCCTCGAACGCCTCGCGAATTGCCGCGACATCCGCGGCACTGCCGCGTGCGGCCGCCTGCGCCGCAGCGCGCGGTTCGATCAGGATGCGAAACTCGATCACGTCACGCAGAAACATCGGATCGGGCTTCGCGCGAAAACGCCAGTTGACGACGTCCTCGTCGATCATGCGCCAGTCGCTCATCGGCCGGATGCGCGTGCCGATCTTCGGGCGCACGTCGAGCATGTCGCGCGCGAGCAGCATCGATAGCGCCTCGCGCATCACGGTGCGGCTCACGTCGAATTCCTTCGACAGCACATCCTGCGGCGGCAGAATCGCGCCGTACTTTTCCTCGACGATGCCGCTGACGAGCCCGTCCATCACTTTGCTCACCAGCGAGCGATCCTTGTTTGCGTGTTCCATGACATATCCCCGAAGCGGTGTTGACCCCGCGTGGCCTGTTGATGAAGGGCCCGTACGTATCTGTTATGCAAATGGGATCGTTTTCGATACGTTGCTAGCTTCGAAACGGATGCGCCAGTTGGGACACTTCCTGACAGGGTTATCCCTCTGAAGATTTGTTTCGTTCGTGTAACGCAATCTGTTCCGCCAGGCTCAAAGCTCGCCCGTCAAAGCGTGCCTGCGTTACCCGGTTTAATTAGTGCGCATTCGCACGTTGGCGTGACGAAATTGTCTGATTTGCACGGACGTGGTCCGGCGATTGCGTGCTCGGGCGAACAAACATGCGATAGCAATCGCATCACGCCGAATCCTCGTTCGACGCGCTCGCCGCCACCGACGCATAGCGGCCGCCGAAAAACAGCAGCGGCGCGTGCTCGTCGAGCGAGAACACCAGCACTTCGCCGACGAACAGCGTATGGTCGCCGCACGGATGGCGGTCCACCACGCGCGCGGCGAAGCGCGCGGCCGCGTGCTCGAGCAGCACGACGCCGGCAAGGCCGTCGACCGCCGCGAAGCGCGGTGCGCAAGTCGGCGTGAGGCGGCTTTGCGCCTCGCCCGCGAAATGGCGGCTGTGGGACTCCTGCGCCTCCGACAGCACACTGACGCCAAATAGCTCGGCATCCATCAGCCGCGCATGCATGCGCGCACGATGTCCGACCGACACGACGATCAGCGGCGGCTTCAGCGACCCCGACATGAACGCGTTGGCGGTCATCGCGTGAAGGCTGTCGCCGCTGCCGGTCGAGATCACCACCACGCCGGTTGCGAAGCGCCCGAGCGCATGACGAAAGCGCCGCTCGTCGAATGACGGCGACCGCGCGTCATCGGCTGGCTTATCGGCTTGACCTGCATTGACGCGCATGGGCGCGCCGACGTCCGGCCAGCCCGCGCCGAGCGGTACCGTCACGCCGAGAAGACGCGCGTCGGTACCGATGCGCTCCATCACCGCATGGCCGACCGAGTCGGACGGACAGGCGGCGAACGCGTCGCGCGCGAGATGCACCGCGCCGGCATCGTCGATGCTCGCGCCCGCGAATGCGTCCTTGCAGGCCGACGCGATCAGCGGACGGCACAAGCCGATCGCGTCGAGCCATACCGACGCGCGCACCACGAACATACCGCAGTTCCACCAGTACTCGCCCGCGGCGAAGTAGCGCTCGGCAAGCTCGACATCGGGCTTCTCGACAAAGCGTCCGATCGTCCGCGCGCCCCGGTTGCCCAAGGGCGCGTCGGTGCGGATATAGCTGTAGCCGATCGCCGCGCGCTGCGGTGGCACCCCAAACGCGACGATCGCGCCGCGCGACGCATGCGCGAGCGCCTCGTTGAGCGCCGCACCGAATGCAGTGTGATCGGCGCTCGGATGATCGGTGGGCAGCACGACCAGGATCGGATCGTCGCCAGCCACAGCCGACGCGCGCGCGGCGAGCGCCGCGACGCTCAGCGCCGGCGCGGTGTTGCGCGCCATCGGTTCGAGCAGCAAGCGCGCAGGCTTGCGGTACCGCCGCTCGACTCGCTCTAGCGCAGGCAGCCGCGGCTCGTCGCGGCAGACCACCAGCGGCGCGGCGGACGGCCTGGTACGGGCCGCGTCGTGCGCGGCCGAGTCGAATGCATCGTCGGCCCAACGCAGCGTCGCTTCGAGCAGCGAGCGGTCGTCCATCGGACCGGCCAGCCGCTTCGAATTGCGTTCGCGCGACAGCGGCCACGGCCTCGTACCGGAGTCGCCCACGAGAATCACCGGTTGCACGGTCAGTTCGTGAAGCGCGGCTGCGGCTCGAGCCCCCGGCGCCAGCGGATTACCTGGCTCTACTATTCGGTTCATTTGCGATCCTCTCGAATCCAACTCCTGTTCACCGGCCGGCATGACGCCAGCAGGTGCCTCGTGGTCGCAATCGTTTCTGGTCGTACGCGCGTGCCCCTCTGTCCGCCGCGTGTTCCCCTATGCTTCTCCGAACGGACGCAACGCCCCCGGGCCGCGATGCTCACCGTGTTCCGGGTGCTGCCTGTGCAGTTCGCCGTCGAGCGCGGCGCTGTCGGGCTGACGCAGCTTCGTGAAGCCGCCGCGATAGACGTTCTCGACGTAAGACATGATGTTTTCCTGCGCCACCGACGACAGGACCGCGTGATCGGTGTGCTTGCAAAAGGCCACGTGAATGCGCGTGAAGCGCGCGAGCCGCGTGCCGCGCGCACCGAAGTAGCGCTCGAGCTCCTCGACGCCTTCGTCGAGCACACCGAACACCAGGTGCGTGTCGACGCCCCGCGCATCGAGGTTGGCGAACAGATGCCGCTCATCCCGCGCGCCGAGTTCGAGGCCGCACAACCGCTCGATCCGGTCGGCCAGCGTTTCGCCGGTCTTCGCGAGCTGCCGTACCACCAGCTCGCGCACGAGGCCCCAGCCGCCCGTCTTGCCCTTGAGCACGCGCAGCCATTTGCCCGGCTGCTTCATCGAGCGCATGTAGTTGCGCGTCGACCCGAACGCGGACACCGGGATCATCGGCTTGCCGTGTTCGTCGCAGACGTTGTGCCATCTGAACTTCTGTACGTTGACGATCACCGCGCCCACCACCGCGGGTTCGCGCATCGCGGCATGCAGGCCGGTATAGGCGCCCGAGCAGATGCCGACCGGCACCGCGCCCGCATGACCGCGCGCGACGAGCCAGCGCGATGCGCATGCGGCGTCGGCGGCGCTCGATTGCGAGTACAGCGCGTCGAGGCTCAGCGTGTCGCACGACGGCATGCTGTCGCCGACACCGCCGACGTCGATGCGCAGCGAAGCAATCCCCTGGCGGGCAAGACGCCGCGCGAAATGTACGCCGAAACGCCCGTTGCCGACCCGCGACACCGCGCCGGTATTGAGCAGCAGCACCGCCGGCGCGTGCGCCGCCGCGGCGCCGTCGGGCCGGCAGTAGATGCCGAACACCTTGCCGTCGTTCAGCCATACCGGCGTCTCGTGCAGCGTCGGCGCGACATAATGGCCGCCCGCCGGCTCTTCGCCTCGCTCGGGCACGCGCGCTACCGCGTGGCCGGTTCGCGTGCTGCCCGCGAGCAGCCAGTTCTCGATGGTCTCGAACGCGGCGTGCGGTATTTCGCTTTCGAGCGGCTCCATCATGAAGCTGCTGTATTCGTCGAACGGGTGACGCTCGAGCTCGACGCCATGTTCACTGTAATGCGCGGCGAGCGCACCGGTGCGCACAGGGTTCAGTGAATCGAGCAGCAGCACGCGCGCGGCCGGCCGGCTCGTCGCGCGATACAGATCCGCCGTGTAGAGGCTCTCCAGCGTGTCGCGATACATGCGGAAGCCGTACGCTTCGACGAACTCGTCGGTATCGGGTTCGACCACGCAATCCATCGCGGCCGGATCGTTCAGCCACTGCCGGTAATGCGCGCGCAATTCGCGCTGATAAGTCTTGCCCGACAGCACCGGCGACATCAGCACGAGACCGTGCACATCGCCGAGTTCCTGCGCGGCAAGCGCGGCCAGCATGCCGCCAAGACGCAGACCGCACAAGCTGACCCGCTCGACACCGGTCGCCGCGCGCAGCTGCGCGACCGCCTGTTTGACGCTGTCGATCCACGCGCGCCACAGGCCGGCGTCGGTCGGATCGCCGGCCGAATCGCCGCTCGCCGGGTAGTCGAAGCGCAGCACCGGTATGCCGCGGGCGGCGAGGCGCTCGGCGAGCCGGCGCATGCCGCGATACGTGCACAGCGTGTCATAGCCAAACGGGGAACACATCACAACGCCATCCGGGCCGTGGGCTGCATGCAACCAGCCGAAGTTGCCGTCGAAGACGATGGGTCTCACTGTCCGCTCCTTACGTTTTCTTCCTTTTCATGTGATTACAACAAAGGCGCTGTCGCCCATATGTGCGTCCCTCCACATTGGTTTGGGCTCCGAATCGAGCTGGGCTCGCGTGTGTCGATGAGCATGCTGTGCAGTGCAGCATGCCCCGCGCATGGACCGAAACGCGGCTGATCGCGTCGTTCATGAGCTGTATTGAATGCCGGCGGCTGCGGTGCGCGTGCCCCGAGCATCAGGTGAAGGAGAAGGTGCGGGCGCGCCCGTGCGCGACGCCAAGGCTCGTGGCCAACCACCACGCGACCCTATGACCATTGCCATTTAACTCCCTCCGATCGCGGCCATCTGTACGGCCACCCACACAGCCACGCGGCGCCTGGGGGCAAGATGCAAGACCTGCGACGGCGCCGACGGGAAACTCATACGATAGGCTCGCCCGTCACCGGCCGGACAAGGGACCATGGAACGAAGCATCGTCAGGAACATCTTCATCAACTTCGCCGGAGCCGTCGCGCCGACCTTCGTGTCCCTCGTGACCGTGCCGGCCTACATTCATCTGCTGGGCGCCGAGCGCTATGGGGTGATCAATCTGGTGTGGGCGCTGATCGGCTACTTCAGCGTCCTCGATCTGGGCACCAGCCTCGCGACGGAAAACCAGATCGCCAAGGCGCGCGCGACCAACGACGATTCGATCGAACCGATTTTCTGGAGTGCGTGGTTCATGAATCTCGGCACCGGCATCATCGGCGGGGCGCTGATTTATGGCGGCACCATCGTCTACATCACCTACGGCGTAAAAATCGAGCCGGCGTTCCAGCATGAAGTGATGGCGAGCCTGCCGTGGATCGCGGTCGCGGTGCCGATCACGAACGTCACGTGGGTATTCGCGGGCGCGATTACCGGCGTCGAATGCTTCGCGAGCTACAACATCAACCAGATGCTCGGCACCGCGCTGTTCCAGTTGCTGCCGATCGCGGCGATCTTCTGCTTTTCGCCGTCGCTGGCGTTCGTGATTCCGGCCGCGGTGATCGCGCGCTTCATCGCCGGCCTGATGCTCGGCGTGGCCGCCATTCGCGCGCTCGGCATTCGCCGGATGCGGCTGCCGCAATGGCGCGTGATGATCGGGCTGTTCCGCTACGGCCGTTGGCTGCTGATGTTTTCCGGCGCCAACATGATTGCCTCGACCCTCGACCGCGTGTTCGTCGGCGGACTGCTTGGCGCGCGCTTCGTCACCTACTACGCGACGCCGCAAAACCTGATCAATCGATTGAACCTGCTGCCGCTCGCGATGGTGCGCACGCTCTTTCCGCGTCTGTCGGCCGCGTCGCGCGAGGATGCGGACGCGCTCGCGCACCATGCGCTCGCGTTTCTCAATGGCGCTTTTACGCCGTGCGTGATCGTCGCGCTGTTCGCCTTGAAGCCGTTCCTGCTGCTGTGGCTCGGTCCCCAGCTTGCCGCCTCGGCGCCGGTCGCGAGCGTGCTGATCGTCGGCGTGTGGCTGAGCGGCCAGTCGAGCATCCTCGGCAGCCTGTTGCAGGCGCAGACCCATCCCGCGGCGGTAGCAAGCGTCAGCTGGCTTCAGTTGCCGTTCTTCACCGGCGCGTTGTGGTGCGGCATCCACTGGTTCGGCATCATGGGCGCGGCGGTCGTCGTCGTGCTGAAGGCGCTGTTCGATTACTCGGTGTTGCTCGCCTTCTCACGGCTGCATGCGTGGACGATCGTGCGCAACATGCTCGCGCATCTGGCGTTTCTGCTAGTCGCGCTCGCGCTCGCGGATTCGATCAACACGCTGCTGCTGGCGATCGTCGCTGCGCTCGCGTTGAGCGCAGCGAACTTCGGCATATCGCTGCGCGGGTCCAGCGAATTGCGCGCCGCGCTTTACCGGCTCTGGCTGCGTCTCGTGCCGTCGTCCGGACGGGCACGAGGCTGAGCCCCGGCATCACAACAGTTCGAACGTGTTGGCGAACGATGCGCCGGCGCGCTCGCGCCGCCGCTGCCCGAAGCGCGCCTGAGCGCCGCGCACCTGACGCGTGAGACCGATGTAGGGCATTCCGTGTTCGAGGTACGGCCCCTCCGTTTTGCGAAAGCCGAACTGCTCGTAGAACCCGCGCAAGCCAAGCGGCGCACTCACGCGCGTGGCGCGGCCCGGCCAGCGTTCGGCGACCGCTTCGAGCACGCGCTCGATCAGCATCTCGGCGGTACCGTCGCCGCGCCGCAGCGGACTCGTCAGCACCTTGTCGATCGTCACTTCCGGATCTTCCGAATCGCCGGGCTGCACCCGCGCATAGGCGAGCACCGGCATTGGACGTGCCATGTCGTCGACCGCGAACACATGCAAAGCGTGCTCGTCGCGACCGTCCGCGTCGAGGCACACATGTGACTGCTCGACGACGAATACCGCACTGCGCGCACGCAGCACGACATACAACTCACGTGCAGATAGCTGATCGAACTCCAGCGTTTTCCAGTTCATCACGCCCCCGGCGGTCAAAATACCTGGCGAAACCGGCGATGCCTGCCGTGCGACGGCCGGCCGATCCATGACGGTCCCTCATCATCGACTACACGGTAGCCTGCGCGAAAGACGTGCTTCCGTGCGCCATCGCACTGACGCTCGGGGTTGCCGATTCTTAAATACGAGCCAATGAAGCGCAGTCTCACCACGTGCCCGGTATCGCAGATGGCTTCACACAGCCCGCCTGCATCACCGCACCGCACCATCGCGCACACACACTGCGGTCTTCGCACCGCACGAACCTACCTACGAAAATCAGGCGCCCACGATCATTCGATCCCGGCACCCGACCTTTGACCATAAGGGGGAGAACTGCATGAAAACAGCATTGAGACGCATCCTTTCAGAATCCGCACGCCTGGATGTCCCGGTGGAAAACCTCGCCGACGACGCCGACCTCTATGCTGCCGGACTCTCATCGCTCGCGACCGTGCATCTGATGCTTGCCATGGAAGACGAATTCAACGTCGAAATTCCTGACCGTATGCTGACACGCCGCCTGTTCTCGAGCATCGACTCGATGGCCGCCGCGATGACGGAGTTGCTGCAGGCCAAGGCGGCAGCATGAGCGCGCCGCTGCTGGATCAGGCCGCCGCGGCGGCCTGCGGGGCGGCCGGGAACTCGACTACCGACGCACGGACCGGTGCTGGCGAGAGCCCCGCAACCGGGGCGCTGACCGCGCTCGACAGCGGTCCCGAATGGCGTGCTGCAGCGCATCGGTGCGCGGCGATCGCCGCGCAATACGCGGACGCTGTCGACCGTGACGCGCGCTTTCCGGTCGAGGCGTTCGACGCGCTGAAGGCCGAGCGTTTGCTATCGGCCATGGTGCCGACCGCCTACGGTGGCGCGGGCCTGTCGCTTGCCGATATCGGCGCGATCTGCGAAACGCTCGCCCAGGGCTGTGCATCGACGGCGATGATCTATGCGATGCATCAGATTCAGGTCGCGTGCATCGACTCTCATCGCGGCAATTCGGCCTGGCAAGCGAGCCTGCTCGCGCAACTGGCCGAGCAGCAATGGCTGCTCGCGTCGGCGACATCTGAAGAGACGATCGGCGGCAACATGCGTACCAGCGCGTGCTCGGTCGAGCTCGATGGCGCGCGTTTCCGGATCGAGAAGCTAGCACCGACGATCTCGTACGGCGCGCACGCCGACGGCATCCTCGTGACCGCGCGGCGCACCGCCGAAGCGTCCGCGTCCGACCAGGTGCTGATCGTCGCGCTGCGCGCCGAAACGCAGCTCGAGCGACGCGGCGGCTGGGACGCGATGGGCATGCGCGGCACCTGCAGCGAGGGCTTCCGGCTCGTCGCGACGGGACTCGCCGAACAGATTCTTGCGACGCCGTTCGCCGACATCGCCGATCAGACCATGCTGCCCGTGTCGCACACGCTGTGGGCGTCGGTGTGGACCGGCATCGCGATCGATGCGGTCAATCGCGCAAAAGCGTTCTTCCGCGCGCAGGCGCGCGCGAAGCCCGGCACCATGCCGCCGGCGGGCCTGCGGCTTGCCGAAGCCGTCGGGCTGCTGCAGATGATGCAGGCGCGTCTGTCGGTTGCACTGGAGGCCGCGCGCGCCGCGCATCAGGCGCGCGAGGGCGCGATCGAGGCGGACGCCCCGCTCGCGGCGATGCTCGGTTTCGCGTCGGACATGAACACGCTGAAGACCAGCATTTCGAGCACCGCGCTGCAGGTGGTACAGGAAGTGCTGATGATCTGCGGCATGGCGGGCTACAAGAACGGCACGCCCTATAGCGTCGGCCGCCATCTGCGCGACCTGCACTCGGCGCCCTTGATGATCAATAACGACCGTATCGCGCAGAACACCGCGAGTCTGCTGCTCGCGCAACGTCCTGCCGCGCCGGGGAGACCCTGAATGAAGCTGATGACCGATACCGCCGCTGCTGCCACTGCCGCGGCGGCCCCCGCCACCGACGTGGGGCCTTCGCTCACGCTGCGCGACGAGATGCTGGCAGCCGGCCTGCTGATCGACACCGGCGAAAACGGACTGTATGGCCGCAGCCAGATTTTCGAGGACGTGATCGATCGATTGAACGTGGCGATTACGCATCTCGGCAAAGATCAGCAAGCCGAAGTGCTGCGTTTTCCGCCCGCGATGCGCCGCACCGACTTCGAGGACAGCGAGTACCTGAAGAGCTTTCCGAATCTCGCGGGCACCATCCATGCGTTCTGCGGCGACGACATGGGCCATCACCGTCTGCTGCGCGCGCTCGACGAGGCGATGGCCGACGGCGACGACGACCGCGGCGACGCGTGGCTAGCGCAACAGAAACCGACGCGCGTCGTGCTGACGCCGGCCGCCTGCTATCCGATCTATCCGGTGATGGCGCGGCGCGGCCCCCTGCCCGCCGGCGGCCGCACGATCGACGTGCTGTCGTACTGCTTTCGCCATGAGCCGTCGCTCGATCCGGGCCGGATGCAAATGTTCCGTCAACGCGAATACGTGCGTCTCGGCAGCCCCGAGCAGGTGATGGCGTTCCGGCAGATGTGGATCGAGCGCGGCTCGTTGCTCGTGAAGCTGCTGCGCTTGCCCGTCGAAGTCGATCTTGCGAACGATCCGTTCTTCGGCCGCGGCGGCAAGATCGTCGCCGATAGCCAGCGCGCGCAGGCGCTCAAGTTCGAGTTGCTGATCGCGGTCGCCGATCCGCGCGGCAAGACGGCCTGCCTGTCGTTCAACTATCACATGGACCACTTCGGCGCGATCTGGAAGATCGCCTGCGACAACGGCACGACCGCGCATACTGGTTGTGTCGGCTTCGGCATGGAACGCATCACGCTCGCGCTGTTCCGTCATCATGGGCTCGACGTCGACGCGTGGCCCGACGACGTGCGCGCGCTGCTGTGGGGCGATACCGGGAGCCGCGTCGCGGATGCGCTGCAGGCGGCGCAATCTATGCAAACCGCAGCCGTCGCCGGAGAGCGCGCATGAACTCATCGCCGACTTGGGCGCTTGCCGGCTCGCTCGCCGACTCGTCGCTGCCGCGACGCGCAGGCGATCCGCCGACGCATCAGGAGACCCACGCGGCGCCCCGTGCCGGCACGCGGCCGCGCGAGCACGTAGCGCACGCATTGCATCAGGGCGAACGCGTGTGGCAGGAGACCAACTGCTACGTCGATCTGTGGATAGAACTGCTGCACGGCTTCGGGCTCGATCCGCGCGCGGCGCTCGCGTTCACGGTCACGCAGGATTTCGAAGGCGATCAGTTCACGTTCTTCAAGTTTCCGCTGGATGATCTCGAACGGCTGTATGGCACCCAGGTGCAGGAGCTCGCGATCTACGATTCGCTCGAAGAACGCGTGCTCACGCAGACATTGCGCGGCCACACCGTGCTGGTCGAAGTCGACGGCTACTACCTGCCCGATACGCGCGCGACCTCGTATCGCAGCGAGCATCCGAAGACCACGATCGGCATCGACTTCGTCGATACCGCCGCGCGCCGCCTCGGCTATTTCCACAACACCGGCTACCACCAGCTCGAAGGCGACGACTACGACGGCGTGTTTCGCAAGCTGCCGCATTTCACCGGCCAGCCCGATCTGCTGTTTCCGTACGTTGAGTTCGCCAAGCAGGCGCGGCCCGCGCTCGAAGGCACCGCGCTCGCGGAGGCGTCGGCGGAACTGCTGTGCGCGCATCTGGAGCGGCGTCCATTGAGCAATCCGATTTCGCAATGGCGTGCCGCGTTTCCCGCGCATCTCGATACGCTGTTCGGGCGCGACGAGGCGTACTTCCATTTGTACTCGTTCTATCTGATGCGGCAGCTCGGTGCGAACTTCGAGTTTCTGTCGAAGTATCTGCAGTGGCTGTGCGCGCAGGGCTTCGAGATGCCGCCGACGATACCGGCCGCCGCGCAGCGCATCGCGTCGGAATCGATGGTGATGCAGTTCCGGCTGATTCGCGCGCTCGCGCGGGGTCGCCGCGATAGCTGCGAAGACTGCTTCGACGTGCTTGAAAGCGCCTATGAACAAACGCTGCCGCCGCTAGCCGCTCTGGTGCGCTAATGCGTTGATGCGTTGATGCGCGTGCCTCCCGCCGCGCGGTTTTCCGGGAATTGACCGTGGATGTATCGACACTCGATCCGGCGGCTGACGAGAGCGGCGCCGGCCGTCCGCGCGCGGACGGCGCGCTCTCCCTATGGCCGCAACGGCTCGACACCGGCTGGGCTTGTCTGAGCACCCCACCCAACGCCTATGCGTCACCGGCCGATCTGCCCGCGCAAGGCTGGCTCGCCGCGCCCGTGCCCGGCACCGTCGCGAGCGCGCGGCGCGCCGCCGGTCTGCTCGATGTCGATCACCCGCCACCGCTCGCGTTCGACGATCACTGGTATCGCGTCACGCTGATCGGCACCGGTCGGCGCCGCCTCCGCTTTCATGGACTCGCGACGCTCGCGCAAGTGTGGCTCGACGATGTGAAGCGGCTCGATTGCGCATCGATGTTCATCGCCCATGATGTGGATATCGAACTGAATGGCCGTGCGACGCTCGTGCTGTGCTTTCGCTCACTGACGCCGGCGCTGGCGGCCAAACGCTCGCGTGCGCGCTGGCGGCCACGCCTCGTGTCGCCGCCGACGCTTCGCAACGTGCGCACCACGCTGCTCGGCCACATGCCCGGCTGGTGTCCGTCGATCCAGGCGGTCGGGCCGTGGCGTCCAGTCGAGATGCTCGGCGACGCGCCGCACGCATTCGACACGATTGATCTGACCAGCCGGCTCGAGCACGACGATGGGGTCGTTTCGTTGACGTTACGTTTCGTACACCCCCACGACGCCGCCTGCCGCGCGACACTTGCGTGCGGCAACCATGTTTCGTGTTTGCAATGGCACGATGCATATACACTCACCGGCGACGTGCGCGTGCCCGATGCGAAACGCTGGTGGCCGCACACGCACGGACAGCCTGCTTTATATCCTCTGACGTTGCAACTCGCCGACGGCAACGTGATCAGCCAGTCTCTAGGCTCGATCGGCTTTCGTCTTATCGAAGTGGATCGCGGCGCCGATGCTGCGGGCTTTACCTTGCGCGTGAATGAGGTGCCCGTGTTCTGTCGCGGCGCGTGCTGGACCAGCGCCGATCTCGTCACGCTAGCAGGCACCGAAGCGCAGTTGCGCCATACCTTCGAGCTCGCGCGCGCCGCCGGCATGAACATGCTGCGCGTCGGCGGCACGATGCTCTATGAATCAGATCTGTTTTATGCGCTCGCCGATGAGTACGGCCTGCTGATCTGGCAGGACTTCGCGCTGGCGAATTTCGACTACCCGAACGATGCCGCATTCAGCGCACTGATCGAGCGCGAAGCGAGCCAGTTCCTGATCCGCACGCGTCGCTTCGCGTCGCTCGCGGTGCTGTGCGGGGGCAGCGAGGTCGACCAGCAGGCGGCGATGTTCGGACTGCCCGCGGCGCGGCGCGCGCAACCGTTGTTTACCGAGCTGCTGCCCGCACTCGTCGCGCGCGAACGCGCGGACGTGCCCTATGTCAGCAATTCGCCATCGGGTGGCGCGTGGCCGTTTTCGACTAACGAGGGCGTCACGCACTACTACGGCGTCGGCGCGTATCAGCGGCCGCTCGCCGACGTGCGGCGCGCACAGGTGCGCTTCGCCGCCGAATGCCTGGCATTCGCCAACGTCCCCGACGACGCGACGCTGCGCGGCGCGCTCGGCACGATCCACACGCACGACCCGCGCTGGAAAGCCGCCGTGCCGCGCGATGCTGGCGCGGGCTGGGATTTCGACGACGTGCGCGATCACTATCTGCAGGCGCTTTACGGCGTCGAGCCGGCGCGCTTGCGCTATGAAGACACGGCGCGCTATCTGGATCTGTCGCGCGCGGTGGTTGCCGATCTGATCAGCGACGTGTTCGCCGAGTGGCGGCGCGCGGGCTCACCGTGCGGCGGCGGCCTCGTGTGGCAGTTGCAGGATCTGCGCGCGGGCGCGGGCTGGGGCGTGATCGACGCGACGGGACGGCCGAAAAGCGCGCTGCACGGCTTCGCGCAGACACTGCAGCCGTTGCAGGTCACGCTGACCGACGAAGGCCTGAACGGCCTCGATATCCATCTGATCAACGAGCGCGCGCAAACGTTTAGCGGCGAAATCGAACTGGTCTGTCTGCGCGACGGCAGCGTGAAGGTCACGTCCGCGCGCAGCGCGCTGACGCTTGCGCCGCGCAGCCTGCAACGCATCAGCGCGGCCGCGCTGCTCGGCCAGTTCTTCGATCTGACGCATGCGTACCGCTTCGGCCCGCGTGCGCACGATGTCACGATTGCAACGCTATACGATGCCGCGACCGGCGAGATCGTGTCCGAGGCGTTTCATCTGCCCGAGCGTAGCGTGCACGCGCGAGATGACCTCGGTATGACCGTTCAGGTCGAACGTCGTGGCGACGGCAACGGCTGGCAGCTCGCGATCGAAACGAAGCGCTTTGCGCGCTTCGTTCATATCACTGATCCGCACTATCGCGCGACGCGCGACTGGTTCCATCTCGCGCCGAACCGGCGCTGTATCGTGCCGCTGCTTCCGCTCGAACCGCTGTTGCCGACCGCGTTCGCCGCGTCGCCGCAAGAAGTCGTTGCTCCTGCATCAAACGCGGCCTTTAAAGTGGATGAAACAAGCGCGGCGCCACAAGGGGAAGTCCGCGCGATCAATGCGCTTTCCGCCATCTTTTACGGTTAGTGGTGGTTCCGAACTAGTCGCAGGCCCGCGAGGCGCGCCAAAGCCCGCTTCGCACCTCTCGAACTGTCTGCTCCGCGCAGCCACTGTTGGCTCGAACGCGACTGTTAGCGGCTCTGAAAGGCTTCGCGTGCGACAGCGTACGCACTTCATTTAACACTTCTGAATCATTTCCGACACTTTAGGTCGAGCGCTTCAAAACGTGCATGCGGCGCCAGGTTCAAATCTGAGACAGCTTCGACAGCCCTGCTGTTTTTGGCCGTGAAGCCTTTGATATCAAGGGATTCCCCGAAACCCCAAGCTTTCATACGATGCATTCCCCATCCGGAGGGGGTGTGCAGAACTGAAACAAAAAGCCGCTTTTCCCCTCCCGTCGCACTGCAGTTTTGTTCGCTGCGCCGCATCAGCACACGTTTTCCCTGATGTTGGCACGGTCCTCGCTATTACCTTCACGCAACAGAGTGCCACCGCACACGAGCGCAACAACAGAGGCGGCGGCAGACAGGCCTATAACGGGGCCGGTGCTGGTCATCCTAGCTGCCCGCCGGGCAGCCCTGTCCCGAGGATGCGGGCATCGGATCAAATAAACGGAGAGAGTCGCGCGCGGCGCGGCTTTCATGCGAGGACCGATCATGTTGACACTGCAATCCGATTTGCACGGTAACCATCTGCTGGGCGCATTGCCTTCGCACGAATGGCAAGCGCTGGCCCCCCACCTGGAATTGGTTCATCTGCGCACCGAGCAACTGCTGTGCGACTCGGGTCAACGGATCCATCATGTTTACTTCCCCACCACCGCGATCATCTCGATGCTCTCGACGATGGAAGACGGCAGCTCCGTCGAGATCGCCGCGGTCGGCCGCGAAGGCATGACCGGCGTGCCGGTCCTGACGGGCGGCGAAACCATGCCCAACCGCGTGCAGGTGCAATGCGCGGGCTTCGCCTACCGGATGAGCGCGCAGGCGCTCAAGCAGCAGTTCGCGCGGTCCGACTTTCTGCGCCGCCTGATGCTGCTGTATATGCACGCGCTTCTGACCCAGGTCGCGCAGACCGCCGCGTGCAACCGCCATCACGCGCTCAACAAGCAACTGTGCCGCTGGCTGCTGATCGAAGTGGATCGCGTCGCGTCGAACGATCTGACCGTCACGCAGCAGCTGATCGCCGACATGCTGGGCGTGCGCCGCGAAGGGATCACCGAAGCGGCCGGCAAGCTGCACGACGAAGGCCTGATCCATCATAGCCGCGGTCATATCAAGGTGCTCGACCGCAAGGGCCTCGAAGCCCGCGCGTGCGAATGCTACGGCCTCGTGAAACGCGAATTCGATCGTCTGCTGCCGCGCCTGCGCCAGGCGGAGACCGTCGAATGAGCGGGACGCCGTTCGATGACCGGGGTCGCTTTGCCTATGTTTAGGGCTACTTCTCGATGTCTCGACGTGCTCTTCGTGATTGCAGGTGGTCTGCTAGCCCACTGGATCCGCTTTCCCGCGCCAATCGCGTTAGGCGATACCGAGCGCCTTCTGATTGCGTTCAACTGTGTGCTGGTTCTGCTGCTGTTTCCGGGCTTCGGCACCTATGAGACGTGGCGCGGCAAGGCGATCGCGCCAGTGCTCGCGAGAATCGCCGCCGCGTGGGTCGTGGTCGTCGCGACCTCGCTCGTGCTCGCGTTCACGCTGCATCGGATGGATGCGGTGTCGCGCCTATGGTTCGGATATTCGACGCTGATCTCCGGCGCGCTGATCATTGCGACCCGCTGCATCATGCACGTGGTGCTGCGCTTCGTGCGCCGCCGCGGGATGAACGCGCGCACCGTCGCGATAGTCGGCGCACCGGGCTTTGCGCGCACGCTGCTCGCGCATCTCGAGCATGCGCCGCAAGCGGGCTTCAAACCGGTGTGCGTGTTCGACACTAGCCTAGAAGGCCGCGACGCCTCTGGCGCGCGTCTGGCCCGCCTGCCCGTGCTGACCGATCTGGAAGCGTTCGCGACGAAGGTGCGCGACGAACGCGTCCACGAAGTGTGGCTCGCGTTGCCACTTCGCGAGGAACACACGATCTACCGCTTCACGCGCACCTTCAGACACGACTTCGTCAATCTGCGCTTCATTCCCGACGTGCGCGGTCTGTCGCTGTTCAATCATGCGATCGTCGATGTCATCGGTTTGCCGACGCTGAATCTGAGCGCGACGCCGTTCTCGCCGCCGCAGATGTGGCCCAAGCTGATGTTCGACCGCCTGTTCGCCGCGCTAGCGCTGTTCGCACTCGCGCCGATGTTCGTCGTGCTCGCGATCGGCATCAAGCTCACGTCGCCGGGACCCGTGTTTTTCCGGCAGATCCGCAAGGGCGTCGATGGTCAGCCGTTCTGCATCTACAAGTTCCGCTCGATGACCGTGCACCGGGAAGAGCAAGGCCAGATCACGCAGGCGACCCGCAATGACTCGCGCGTGACGAAGCTCGGCAGCTTCATGCGCCGCACGAGTCTCGACGAGCTGCCGCAGTTTCTGAACGTGCTGCTCGGTCAGATGTCGGTGGTGGGTCCGCGCCCGCATGCGATCGAACACGATGATCTGTACAAAGACCAGGTGCACGGCTACATGCACCGCTACCGCATCAAGCCCGGCATCACCGGGTGGGCCCAGGTCAACGGCTATCGCGGCGCGACCGCCAAGGTCGAGAAGATGGAAGCGCGCGTCAAATTCGATCTCTTCTATATTCAGAACTGGTCGTTCTGGTTCGACATGAAGATCGTCTTCATCACGATTTTCAAGGGCTTCGTCGGCCGCAACGCGTTCTGATCATGCGATCGAGCGGATCGCTTCCGACGGTGGCGGCCATCGTGCCGGCGCCGCGGCGCGCTGCAAATGGAAACGCCAACTCCGGCGGCCCGATCGACAGCCGCCATCGTTGACGCAAGACAAAGAGCCGCGACGGACTCCGTCATTGACGGACCCGCCGCGCGACACCGCCGCTACAGGAACTGGCTGACGTCGGTCTGAAACCGTACCGCGAGCGCCTTGGCGACTTTCTTGCTGATCGCGCGGCGCCCCGCGAGAATATCGCTGACCACGGTCGGCGACGCGATGCCGGCCAGATCCTTCTGCTTGAGACCATGCGTGGTCAGCAAATGGCGCAGGACCTCGCGCGGCTCCGCTTTTGGAATCGCCAGGTTGCGCGCTTGCCAATGACCGACCAGTTCCTTCACGATCGCGTGCAGATCCGCGAGCGGATCGTTTTCGTCACCACTTAGATGATCGGACAGCGAGTTTGCGATGCGCACCATCTGGTGATAATCCTCTTCGGTGCGAATCGGCGTGATCGGCAACTGGCTCTTAAGCGCAGCCCAGGTTGCGGCAATGTCGGGAAAAGGTCCCGGAAGGCGATCGGCATTCATGAGTTTAAATTCGTCCTCGTCCAAAAGCCGTCGGCGCGTTAATCGATGACGCGCGAATGACGACTGCCTGTTGTAGTGAATCGCCGTGGCACGCCGAATTGCCAGCACTGCGAACTTCGCAGTGAGGTCATTCAGCGGTCACGATAGCGAACGTCTGCTTCAGGTCGTTATGGCCACGCGAGGCATGCCGCGCCAGCGAATATCTCGCCCGTAGCGCGTGGCGCGCACCCCGATGTCGTTTTTTTGAAGTCCAGTCCTGCCTGCTTGACAATGGCCGGCCGCGGCTCGCCTTGCACGCGCGGTGCGTTTCGCGCGATACGCGATACGCACTGCCGACACAAAGCGCGAAGCGGACGCGCCCACACCAATAGCCGCCCGGACGCGTTGGTCAGAACGGCTCGTTACTGCCTGTTGCGAAATCACTGCATGACGACAAAAACCCTTCCCTCTCCTATCGAAAACTCCACGAGGCAAGAACAGCGAAAGACCCTCACCTCATTGCCTCCATCTGCTTTTCGGCGCCGTGTCGCTGGCGATGCCGAGTTCCCGGGTCGCGAGATCGGACTCTGCCCACGTCACCTGCTCCCCCAGTTCCGCCGCCGGCAGACCCTGAGCGACCGCCGCAATCGTGCGCGTAACCTCGGCCATGAACGCCCGCCGGAACACCTGGGCCGAAAACCGTTCGGCATTCGCGCGACAGGCCGCCGGCGTGATGTACGCGCTCAGCCGCTCGAAGCGGTTGACCGCGTCGAGCACCGACACCGCTGTTTGACGCGCGAAGAAAACGCCGGTCGGATGCGGGTCGCCGACCGGCACGACCGTTTCGAGCGCCCCGCCCTTGGCGAACGCAATGACCGGCGTGCCGCAGGCCTGCGCTTCGAGCGGCACGATGCCGAAATCTTCCTCGGCGGCGAACACGAAGGCTCGCGCGCGCGCCAGATAATCCTTCAGTACGCCAAATGGCTGATAACCGAGGACCGTCACGTTCGGTCCGGCTTTCGTGCGAATCGACGCCATCTGCGGCCCATCGCCGATCACGATTAGCTTGCGCTGCGGCGTCGCGTTGAACGTCTCGACGATCAGATCGATGCGTTGATGCGGCACCATCCGCGACACGCTCAGATAGAAATCGTCTTTCTCGGCGCGCAGTTCGAATTCGTTCACGTCGACCGGCGGCGGAATCACTGCGGCATCGCGCCGATAGGTTTTCAGCATGCGCCGCGCGACCGATTGTGAATTCGCGATCAGACGATCGACACCATTCGTCGACTGCGCGTCCCAGCCGCGCAGATAATGCAGCAACATCCGCGCGGCCCACGACTTCGGTCCGCGCAGCAGATTCGCGTCGCGCAGATACTGATGCTGCAGATCCCACGCATAACGCATCAACGAATGCACGTAGCTGATGTGCGTCTGATGTGGGCCGACCAGTACGCCCTTGGCGACCGCGCAAGAACTGCTTATGATCAGGTCATAGTTCGACAGATCGAACCGTTCGACGGCAAGCGGCATCAACGGCAAATAGGCGCGATACCGGGTGCGCGCAAACGGCAGGCGTTGTATGAATGACGTGGTGACCGGCTTACCGGCTAGCGGCGTGCGATCTTCGAGAAAATCGACGACGCTGAAAACATCGGCGTCGGGAAAGCACTCGATGATCTGCTCGAGCACTTTCTCGGCGCCGCCGGGAGCGACCAGCCAATCGTGCACGATCGCCACTTTCATATTCCGCCCTATCTGTCACGAAACGCCACCTGGCCTTAAAGAAGAGTGTATGTGCCACGTTTCTGACTGTGCGTGCGCGTGCACACATTCGACGTGCGACAGTTCGCGAGTAATTCGCAGAGTCCGTTTGCGTCTGCAAAATCACGGCTTGATTGCTGAGGTTTCGTCCGTGCACCACGGCTGACGTTTTCGTCGTCACCTCTTCTCGCTAGTCCTGGCCACGCGTTGCGATCGGGGCGCTGCGCGGGCGAATGGCACCTGACGTGGCGGGCATCGCGCGCGGCTAGCATCGACGGCGAATGGTCTGCGCGCGGGTTCAGGCATTTTCCGCCAGGTGCGCGCGATTGCCGCTGCGGCGGGCGAGCGCAATAAAAAACGCGTGTGAACCGCTGGAGCGGTTCACACGCGTCAGAGCGAACAGAAATGCAGCCGCTTAATTCTGGCCGTACGTGATCGTTTGCACGCCGGTGTCGGTGCCGAGCAGGCACAGATTCGCGCCGCGGCCCGCGAACAGGCCGACCGTGACGACGCCGGGCCATGCGTTGATATGCGCCTCGAGCGTGCGGGGGTCGCTGATGCTCAAGCCCTTCACGTCGATGATCTCGTTGCCGTTGTCGGTGATGAACGGCGCGCCCTCTTTCGTCACGCGCACGACGGGCACGCCGCCGAGCGCTGTCACGCGACGGCCTATCGCGGTACGCGCCATCGGCACGACTTCGATCGGCAGCGGGAACTTGCCGAGCGTCTCGACGACCTTGCTCGCATCCGCGATGCAGACGAATACTTCCGACACCGACGCGACGATCTTCTCGCGCGTCAGCGCGCCGCCGCCGCCCTTGATCATTGCACCGCTGCGATCGATTTCGTCGGCGCCGTCGACGTACACCGGCAGCGAGTCGATCTCGTTCAGGTCGAGCACCTTGAAGCCGTGCGATTGCAGACGCGCGGTGGTGGCGAGCGAACTCGACACCGCGCCGAGATAGCGGGATTTGGTGGCGGCCAGCGCGTCGATGAAGCAGTTCGCGGTGGAGCCCGTGCCGACGCCGATCACCGAGCCTTGTGGCACGCTGGCGTTCACGTAATCGGCGGCGGCCTGGCCGACCAGTTGCTTGAGTTCGTCTTGAGTCATGGGAGAGGCGGGAAAAGCGTGAAAAACCGATAGTTTACCGGAGTGGCGGGGGGAGGGTTCGGTTTGGGCGCGCTTTGTGCCGTGCAGCCCGCTGATTTGCCGGACAGCTTTTCACACATTGAGTCATAAGGATCATCCATCGCCCATATCAAACCGCTGTGGTGCTTGCTAGTTTTTAGGCCCGCAAGACCACAGAGGATTTTGGAATGTCGCAGGAATACGATGGAGATGGCGTGCGCTTCGTGCTCAGCGCGCCGCAGCTGGCCGCCATATTGACGCGTGGATCGATCAGCCAGACGGAGATGCTGAGCAACCGGCTCTGGGGCGGCCTGCAGGTCGCCGCAGGGGTAGCGGAGATGGTCGGAGCGGCAGCACTATGCGTGCTGCCTGAACCGACGATGGCAAGCAAGGCTGGTTGCGTGATGTTCGGCGTACACGGCTCGGACACGGCGGCGGCTGGTCTGCGTCAGATGCTGACGGGCGAGGACACGGCTACGCTGACACAGCAAAGCGCAACGAAGCTCGCCGAGACGCTGAAAGCCCGCCCGGACCTGGCTAATCAGATTGGCGTGTCGCTCGATATCGCGGTGCCGTTCGGACTCATCGGCTCGATCAGAGCCGCGCGCGTTGCGCGGATTACGATGGGGCGGATTAGTCTGGATGCGCATGTGGCCAAAGCCGGTAGCCGGATCGGCGGGCATACGATACTGAAGCATGTGGGGAGGACTGAGGCGCAGTTGCGGGAGCGGCTGCGATTGGAATCGGAGAGAAGAGTAGTATCGTCGTTTCGGGACTTGGCGGCCGCGGAATGGGCTATCTCGAAGGTGATGGAGTCCAACACGTCGAAGATCACGAATTGGGCTCAGTCAAACCCAAGGCGTCTTTTGATTCTCTATCAGGACGTAGGGAGCAAGGTGGGCTATGGAGTCGTCCGGGCAACGGGGGAACTTAAAGAAATGAGTACTGTTCGAGTTTCTATTAAATTTGAAGAATACAACGGAATGCCCTATTACATTCTCACATCGTACTTACTGAAATGATCGACGAAACATCGTACCCACAGTTCTATGCATTGTTTGGCGGCTATCTCAATCAGGACTCGGACCTTTGGGGAGAGACTCTGGAGGAGATAGTCTCTTGCTTCAAGAGAGACAGTTCGCCCGAAGAGATCCGGGATACGTTGGCCGAAATAGAGAAATTCAGGCAGGAGGCAGGTGAAAAACTGGATGAAAAATTCGATGAGGCGTGTGGATATGATTTCGATCCCGTTTTATGGGGATATACAACCAGCACCTTCTTTGATGAATTAGCGAGAATTCTCACTACGTAACCTGTTGCGTGAATAGCCAATCCCTTGCACGCAAAACAAAGCGCCCGAAACCACCACCGCGTTCCGGGCGCCATCAATCGACCAGCAACAAGCAAGACGACAGAAAAACTACTTCTTCACCGCCCGCTGCCGCACCGCTTCAAACAGACACACCCCGCTGGCCACGGACACATTCAAACTCTCCACCGTCCCCGCCATCGGAATTTGCATGACGACGTCGCAGGTTTCACGCGTCAGACGCCGCATGCCCTCGCCTTCCGCGCCCATCACGAGCGCCACCGGCCCGTCGAGTTCCGTTTCGTAGACGCTCTTCTCCGCGTCGCCGGCCGTGCCGACCACCCAGACGCCCGCGTCCTTCAGTTCGCGCAGCGCGCGCGCCAGATTCGTGACCGTGATGTACGGCACCGTGTCGGCCGCGCCGCTCGCGACCTTCGCGGCAGTCGCGTTCAGTCCCACCGCGCGATCGCGCGGCGCGATCACCGCATGCGCGCCGGCCGCGTCGGCGACGCGCAGGCAGGCGCCGAGATTGTGCGGATCGGTCACGCCGTCGAGCACGAGAATCAGCGGAGCGCCACTGATGCCGTCGAGCAGTTCGGCGAGGTTCTGCGCGAGCGGCAGATCGCCCGCGCGCGCGACCACGCCTTGATGGCGCTCGGTGCGCGCGAGACCCCACAGACGGGTTTCGTCGGCGGCGATCAGACGCACGCCCGCGTCCTTCGCGGCCTGCAGGAATTCGGTCATACGACGGTCCTTGCGCGTCGCGTCGTAATAGACATCCTCGACCGTCGACGCATCGTGCCGGATACGCGCGGTCACTGCGTGGAAACCGTATAAAACCTTATGACGTGCCATGACTGAACAACCTTTGATTGGACGCGCATTCAACGCGCGCCACTGTGATGAAGATGAAACCAAAAGGCAGACCGCGCGCAACCGGCACGCGTTCGCGTGCCCGCTGCGCGCGGTCCCGGCGCTGTGAAAGCCTCAGCGCTTCTTGCGTGCCTGCTTCGACGCCGCCTTGCTCGCGACGCCATGCTTCCTCGCCGCGCCGCGCGCGGCGCGCGCTTCCTTGACCGCCACGCTCTGCGCGGGCGCGGCTTTCTTGCGCCGCGGCCCCGGCACCGACGCGGCGCTTTCCGCCGACGGCAACACGCGCACTCGCGGGCCAGCGCCTTCACCCTTGTCCGCCGCCATACCGCGCGCCGCAGGCGGCTTGATCGGCGTATCGCGCACGAGACGGAAGTCGATCTTGCGCGCGTCGAGATCGACGCGGCTCACCTGCACGCGCACACGATCCGACAGCCGATAGCGAATGCCGGTGCGCTCGCCGCGCAGCTCGTTCCTGATCTCGTCGTACTGGAAGTAGTCCGAGCCGAGTTCGGTCACATGCACGAGACCTTCGATGAACAGCGAATCGAGCTGCACGAAAATGCCAAACGACGTGACGCCGTTGACCATGCCGCCATACTCTTCGCCGAGCTTGTCGCGCATGAAATAGCACTTGAGCCACGCTTCGACGTCGCGCGATGCTTCGTCCGCGCGGCGCTCGTTGGCCGAGCAGTGCAGCCCGAGCTCTTCCCAGATCGCCACGTTGTTCGTGCGAGCGCGGGCACCGCGCTTTTCCTCGTCGGCCTGCTGCATTGCGCGGGCGCGCGGCGACAGCGCGGTATTGAGCTCGACGCCGTGCGGCGGCTGCGGCTGATACTTGCGGCCTTGCAGGATCGCGTAGATCGCGCGATGCGTGAGCAGGTCCGGATAGCGACGAATCGGGCTCGTGAAGTGAGCGTAGGCTTCGTAGGCGAGACCGAAGTGGCCGATGTTGTCGGGGCTATAGACCGCCTGCTGCATCGAGCGCAGCAGCATCGTCTGCAGCATCGACGCGTCGGGCCGGTCGCGGATCTGCGCCATCAGTGCGGCGTAGTCGCTCGCGTGCGGCGTGTCGCCGCCGCCGAGCGTCAGGCCCATGCCGCGCAGGAACGTGCGCAGGTTCTCGAGCTTTTCCGCGCTCGGGCCCGCATGCACGCGGAACAGGCCCGGGTGTTTGTTGCGCTTCAGGAAATCCGCCGCGCACACGTTCGCGGCCAGCATGCATTCCTCGATCAGCTTGTGCGCGTCGTTGCGCGTGCGCGGCACGATCTGCTCGATCTTGCCCTGCGCGTTGCAGACGATGTACGTCTCCGTCGTATCGAAGTCGATCGCGCCGCGCTTCTGGCGCGCCGTGAACAGCGCCTTGTAGACGCCATACAGATTCTGCAGTTGCGGCAGCAATGCGGCGCGGCGGGTCGCTTCCGGACCCTTGGTGTTTGTCAGCACCGCGGCGACTTCGGTGTACGTGAGCCGCGCGGCCGAATGCATGACGCCCGGATAGAACTGATACGCCTTCACGTCGCCACGCGCGGTGACGATCATGTCGCACACGAGCACGCAGCGGTCGACTTGCGGATTCAGAGAGCACAGTCCGTTCGACAGCTTCTCAGGCAGCATCGGGATCACGCGGCGCGGGAAATACACCGACGTGCTGCGCTCGATTGCGTCGGTGTCGAGCCCGCTTTGCGGCAGCACGTAATGCGACACGTCCGCGATCGCGACGATCAGGCGGAAGCCGTCGCCGCGGCCCACCTTGACCGGCTCGCAATAGACGGCGTCGTCGAAGTCGCGCGCGTCCTCGCCGTCGATCGTGACGAGCGGCACGTCGCGCAGATCGACGCGATGGCGGATGTCGGCCGGGCGCACTTCGTCGGGCAGCTTGGCCGCTTCGCCGAGCGCGGCCTCGCTGAATTCGTGCGGCACGCCGTACTTGCGCACCGCGATTTCGATTTCCATGCCGGGGTCGTCGATATCGCCAAGCACTTCGACCACGCGGCCGAGCGGCTGCGAATGACGGCTCGGGAAATCGGTCAGCTCGACCACCACGACCTGGCCGACCTTCGCCTTGCGGGTGTTCTGCGTGATCAGGATGTCGTGGCCGATGCGCTTGTCTTCGGGCGCGACGATCAGCGCGCCGTTCTCGTTGAGCAGACGCCCGATCACGCGCTTGTTCGCGCGGTCCGTGACCTCGACGATGTGCCCTTCGGGCCGCCCACGCCGATCATAGCCGACGATGCGCGCGAGCACGCGGTCGTTGTGCATGACCTTCTGCATCTCGCCGTTGGGCAGGAACAGGTCGTCCTGGCCGTCGTCGCGAATCAGGAAACCGTAGCCGTCGCGATGGCCCTGCACGCGGCCCGCGACGAAGTTCGACGGATGAGTCAGTTGATAGAGATTGCGCTGATCGAGCCGGATCTGGCCGTCGCGCTCCATCGCGCCGAGACGCTTGAAAAATCCTTCGCGCTCCTGGCGCTTGATCGACAGGGCTTCGGCGATGTCGTTCGCGGCAAGCGGCGTTTCACTCGTGCGCAGCACGCCGAGGATTTCTTCGCGGCTTGGAATCGGATACGGAAATTTGCTCAAGGGCTTGTCGATGATTTTTTCTCGTTGCATGGACGTCGGTCGGCGATGTGGTCCGGCCTGGAAGGCGTTTGCTTAATGCGCGCAGTTGCGCTCGGCTGCATCTGTAAGGCGGCTGCGCTGCCTCGGTCATTACACCTGCTGCTTGCTGCTCTTCTGCTCGACTGCTCTACTGCGATTAGCACAGGAAACTGCCTGGGTTCGGCTCGTTCAACGCGAGGCCGACGCGCGTCCGGCTGATCGCATGTCGACACTCGCGTCGCGACACCGGATGTGCATCGTGCCAACGAACTACTGCGAGGCATTCTAACACCCGTGTCGGGCGCTACGCGGGCCTGCGCCGGTGGTTCGGACGCGTCGTGCGCCGGCTCGCCGCGAGGTTCAAACGCGTTCGGCAAATCGCTTGACAGGTCGGAATCGGTCGCTATAATTGCGGTCTTTGCAGTTCATCACCTGCCCAGGTGGCGAAATTGGTAGACGCACTAGGTTCAGGTCCTAGCGGTGGCAACACTGTGGAGGTTCGAGTCCTCTCTTGGGCACCAGATTCGAAAGTAGAGCCGCCTTCTGGCGGCTCTCTTTTTTGTGTAAGGCCTGGTAGTCGAAATCGCTGTTCCTGTTTCGATTGCCGGATCAGCAGGACGGTGGTTCGGTAGCGGTTGCATCACTTCGCTGCGCGTTCAACCGGGCGGATGAGAAAAGCAAGTTTGTTTGAAGCAGAGATTGACAAACTTAATCATCTTGCTAAAATAGCGGTCTAGCTTGAAGACGTGCCCAGGTGGCGGAATTGGTAGACGCACTAGGTTCAGGTCCTAGCGGTGGCAACACCGTGGAGGTTCGAGTCCTCTCCTGGGCACCAACAGTTGTTCCGGCGAAAGCCGGTGAAGTCCGAGAAACCCCGTAAGATCAAAGTCTTACGGGGTTTTTTGTTTTCGCGGGCAGCCGTCATATACCGGTGGCATCAGCGATTTTTGCGTATACTCTTGCGTATACACGGAATCCAAGTGCCGAGCGATGCCCAAACGCGCCGAAGCGAAGTCCGAAGTCGGATTTCGCGTCGCCAAACCGCGCGAGCGCCCTTACCTGCTCTCAGATGGGAACGGGCTTGCCTTACGCATCTGGCCGGACGGAAGCAAAACGTGGCTGCTCCGTTATCGCCGCCCAAGTACCGGGAAGGAGAACTTTCTCAGTCTTGGTCCCTATCCCGAAGTTGCACTCGTCGACGCGCGCAAGTCCGCTGCGGTCACGCGGAGTCTCGTGCGTGATGGTACTGATCCGGTTGAGCACCGCAGAGCCGAAGCCGCTGCACGCAAACGCGCCGCTGAAGGAGCGTTCCATCTCGTCGCAGAGAACTGGCTCGCGTTCAAGCGCAAGGAGTGGGCCGACGAGACTTACCGCAAAGCGGAGTTCGTAGTTCGGCAATACCTGATCCCGCCACTACGCAACAAGTCCATTTCGACGCTCGCGACATCGGAAGTCAAACCGGTGTTGGAAGCAATAGCGGAGCATGCCCCCAACCTCGCAACCAAGGCACGCCAATACGTGGGTGGCATCGTGACATACGCGATCCACCATAGCCTGCGGGAGGACGGTGTTCCATTGTCGCTGCGCGGCGTCATCCCGCGACACGAGAAAGGCCACATCCCGGCGATTACGAAACCCACGGATATCGTCCCGCTGGTGCAAGCCATCAATACCTATAAGTCACCGATCACCAGGGCCGCACTGAAACTGACCATGCTCACGGGCTTACGCCCCGGAGTGATCGCAGCCGCACCGTGGGACGAAATTGACCTGAAAGCGGGCGAATGGCATGTTCTGGCCGTGCGGATGAAGATGCGCCACGACCATATTGTGCCCTTACCTAAGCAAGCGGTTACGTTGCTCGGCGAGTTGCAGTCGCTCACGGGCCGCGGACACTATGTGTTTCCATCTCCGGCTCGCCAGAAAACGCCGCATTTGCATCGAGACGCGTTAAGCAAGGCTCTGCGCGAGATGGGATTCAAAGGAAAGCACGCTACGCACGGATTCCGGGGTATGCTGCGGACCGTTGGCCGGGAGCGACTCGGCATCGACATCGACGTCCTCGAAGCGCAACTCGCACATGCAAAACGAGGCGACGTACAGAAGGCCTATGACAGAACAACTTTCGATGATGATCGTCGCCGCGTGATGCAAGAGTGGGCGGACTATATCGACGGGCTATGCAGAACAACGCCGGCAGGTGGCGCAGTCGATTGACACCGCGGTTCGCACGCTATGTCGCTCACGAATCCGCACACCGATGGCCGCGAATCCCCACTCAATTGACAACCACCTGCCGCAATCTCAATGCTGGGCCTGACTCGGGTCCCATAGCGCCCGCAGATACCGTCAGCGATACCGGCATTCCCGCCCGGCACTCAACGGCCTTTGGTGGGCCGCATCGGAAAATCAGCGCCGCCTGCTTAAGAAAAATCGTCTAAGCGATGCATCTCGAGATGACTTCGGAAGTTGATACCGTCGGGTCACAACTGCCTAACTGAGACGGCCGGCAGCTGCTCGGCCAATGCTGACGTTGAACGAACGCCGCTCAGACGGCCGGTCAACGATCCAAACCGGTCATCTGTCAAAAGCCCGAATCGAACGGCAGCGACCATGCAGACGAATGGGTGAAATCGACCCTCTACGTACGTAGAACCCTGCGCTATCTGTGCGACCGCTTTCAGCTGTACAACAGTCATCTCGTTATCAGCATCGGTCGCTGCATCCTCCCGCCGGGGCGGCCCGATGATCTCGGGTGGGTTGTTGATGCCGCAACGGTGGGCTTTAACACCGTCATCACTATCTCGCGAACAGCTTGCTTTGCCTCCCTTGCGGCCTGTTCGTCGTATGCCGTCGTCGCTCTGCGCTCGACACAAGGGTTATCGTACGTAAATCGTTCCCTTGTCCGAGCGTTGACCAGCAACCCGTTCTCCTGCTCGATGGTCCTGCAATTTCAAGTCGTTTGCGCCTACGGAAGCGGAATCGGCTGCTTGAGAACCGCCGAGTCGAAGACATGATTGGCCCCTGGGTACTCTGTCAGTTGAGCGTCGTTACCTTTTGCCTTTAACCGTTCTACATATGAACGGCACGCGGCAACTGGGTAGTGCTGACTTCGAAAAAATCTTTGCATATATCTGCAATGTCAGAGAGATTCTGCATCAGTAACGGATATATCAGCTATGTGTCACCACTTCGAAGACAGTCTCTTACCGGGCCAGAACATCGGCTGTGCGCTGAGCAGGGCACGCAGCCAGCTCACCGCGGATATGGACCTGGCGCTCGCGGGCACAGGCACGGGCGTCACCAGTTCTCAGGTCGGCACGCTGTTGTTGCTGTCGCGGGGGATCGCGCACTCGCCGGTGGAACTATCCAAGCGGCTCGCCGCCGATCCGGGCTAACATCACACGGGTCGTCGACCGGCTGGAACGGCAGGGTCTCCTGCACCGGGCTCGCAACTGCCAGGACCGGCGGGTGGTCGATCTGACGCTGACTGAAGTGGGACAGGATGCCGCCGCGCGGATCGAGGCGATCGTGCCGGCAGTGATGAACCGACGCTTGTCCCGCTTCACCCCGGGCGAGTTCGCGACGTTGTGCCGTCTGCTCGGCACGCTGCTGGATGAATGAGTCATTTTTTACCCATATATCTGACATGTCAGATAAACGCCGTCGGCCTGAGAACGGCCGGCAGTTAACCTCGTTAAAGGACGCAACATGAATCCGCCAAAAAACGCGGGCGCTCCGGCGCCATATTCGACAAACGGGATGTCAACGATCGATTTTCCTCTCACGTTCCTCTATGTGATGTGAACAAACAAGGCTTTCTCCCGAAGTCGTCAAAAATTCGCTTGACTTCACTGGTTCTTAAACTCACCATGTAAACATATTTCCATATGAGAACAACCGAACATCTATGAACACAGAACTGCTTGACCGTCTGGCGATTCGCGAAGCAATCGAAAACTGGGTCGTCTGGCGGGATGCCGGAGACTGGAAACGCTTCGCGGAACTGTGGCATCCCGAGGGGGTGATGATGGCCACCTGGTTTCAGGGCAGCGGACCTGAGTTCATTCGCGTGACGCGAGAAGGTTGGGCACGCGGCGTCAGCATCCTGCATTTCCTCGGTGGCACGTCCATCGAACTCACGGGTCCGCGTGCGATCGCGCAGACCAAAATGACGATCTCCCAACGCGGTGACGTGGAGGGTCATATCTGCGACGTTGTGTGTACCGGGCGCTTCTACGACTTCTATGAAAAGATGGATGGCGAATGGCTGCTGCGCCTGCGTCAACCGATCTATGAGAAGGACCGTCTGGACCCCATCGAAATCGGCGTGAAGGTGGATCTCGATGCCGCGATGCTCCGCCGCTTCCCCGAGGGCTATCGTCACCTCGCCTATATTCAGACGAAGATCGGCTACGACGTCAAACGCGATATGCCCGGACTCACCGGGCCCGCCGTCGAGGCGCTCTACGCGCGCGGCCGCGCGTGGCTCGATACGGGAACGCTGTCATGAGAGTCGAAGCGCGGCGCATGCCGAAGGCGGGCATCGATCGTGCAGTGGACCTGGTCAGGCAGAACTCTTACTCGAACCCGCGTGTGCCCGACGTTCGCGCGCTTGGCCACATGCTCCAGCAGGCGTGGAAAGGTCTGCCGCCCGAGCCGATGGAATGAGGATGCCTCATGCGAAACTTCGACGAAGACAACATCACGCAGGCCGTGCTGGACAGGCTGAGTGGCTGCGCGACCCCGCGCACGCGCGAGATCAGCGAGGCGCTCGTGCGTCATCTGCATGCATTCGTGAAAGAGATAGAACCCAGCGAAGCGGAATGGGCGAGTGCCATAGCATTTCTCACCAGCACCGGTCAGATGTGCTCGGATACGCGGCAGGAGTTCATCCTGCTCTCGGACACCCTGGGCGTCTCCATGCTCGTGGATGCGATCAATCATCGCTTCGATGAAGACGTCACTCAAACCACGGTGCTCGGCCCGTTCTATGTGGAGCAAGCGCGCGACTTTCCGCTCGGTGCGCAGATCTCCCGCGAGTCCGATGGGCCGGCGTTGATCGTCGAAGGTACGATTGAAGATACGCGCGGCAAGCCGATAGCAGGCGCGTTGATCGAGACCTGGCACGCCGACGATCGCGGTTTCTACGATGTTCAGCGCGACACCGGCAAGTCGGCGCTCGACATGCGCGCACGCTTTCACACGGATGAGAAGGGACGCTTCTGGTATCGATCCGTCGTGCCCGCTGCCTACCCCATCCCGAACGATGGCCCCGTGGGAAAGATGCTGGACGCTCAAGGGCGTCACCCGTTTCGTCCCGCACATGTACATTTCAAACTGGGCGCACCGGGTTTCGAGACCGTTGTCACGCATGTGTTCATAGATGGCGATCCGTATCTGGACTCGGATGTCGTCTTCGGTGTGAAGGATGCGCTGATCACGAAGCTCTTAACGATAGACGGACAGGTGAGCCCCGGCGGACACGAAGTCGCCCCAGGCACCTCGCTGCTTACGTACCGGTTTGTGCTTCCCGAGAAACCCTGAAGCTAGCGGAAGAACCACATGCACAAGCTTTCCCTGCATCACCTGACCATGCTCGACGCACACCCGCTGCAGCTCGTCGACGCCGCGCATGCCGGCGGATTCGACTACTACGGATTGCGCGTCGTCGCGCCGACCGTGGCGGATACCATCGTCGACGTGGCACACAATGACGTTCTCATGCGGGAACTCGCAGCGCGAATGGATGCAACCGGTGTGCGACTGCTCGATATCGAGGCGATCTGGTTACAAGCCAGCACGCGTATCGAAGACTTGTTGCCGGCGCTGGAGGCTGGGCATCGCCTTGGCGCGAAGCATGTGCTGGCCGTGGGATACGACGACGATCGAACTCGCCTCATCGACAACTTCAGCGCACTGTGCGAAGCCGCCGCATGCTTCGAGATGACCGTCGGCCTCGAACTGATCACTTATTGTCCTGTCGGCACGCTAGACGACGCGCTTTCGCTGATCAGTGCAAGCCGTCAGCCGAACGCGCGCATCCTGATAGACACGCTGCAAGTGTTTCGCTCCGGCGCCAGTGTGAAAGATATTGGTAACGTTCAAGCGCGCCTCATCGAATACATTCAGATATGCGACGGTCCGCGCGCTTCGCCTGCTTCGGTGGACGAGCGGCGAACGGAAGCGCGCACCGCGCGCCTGCTGCCGGGCGAAGGCGAGCTACCCTTGCGCGAACTATTGGCGAAACTGCCCGTGGATCTGACGCTTGCAGTCGAAGCACCGACCCGGGAATTGCGCGGCCAGCCATTCAATCAGCAGGCCCGCACGATCATGGAAAGAATGCAACGCTTTCTCGCCTGAGCGCGTCACTCCGCAAAGTACTGACGCTGGATCCGTGCCGCCGATGTCGTAAGAATTGCGATTGCCCGTTCGTCGACCTCTTTCGAATAACGCACGGCCGGAATCGCGAGATTCAACGAGCCGAGCGGAAAGCCGCTCGCCGACAAGATGGGTACACCGACACCCACGATGCCCGGCGTGTACTCTTCCATGGAACGCGCGAAGCCATTCCTGCGCACGTCTTCAAGCGTGGCGAGCAAGGCTTTCCTGGTGGAGATCGTGTTCTTCGTGAAGCGCTCGAAGGTGACCGAGCGCATGTATTCTTCGCGCATCACGTCAGGAAGATATGCAAGTATCACCTTGCCGCCGGACACGGCATAGAGCGGCGCCAGATCGCCGAGCCGCATGTGCGATTGCAAGCGCTGCTGGCTGGTGACCGTGGCGACGACTTCAACCTGATCGCCCTTCAATTGGTTGAGCGCACACGATTCCGCGGTCTGCTGCGTGATATCGCGCAAAACGGGTTCTGCGCAGGCGATCAGGCTGCGCACCTGGTTCGACTGTTGTGCGAGCTTGAGAATAGCGTCGCCGAGCCGGTAGCCCTTGGTCTCGGCCACGAAGCGCAAGTAGCCACGGTCCGTGAGATTGCGAATCAGCTTCGTCAAGCTGCTCTTTGGAATGTCGAGCGCCTCAGCTATTTCCGCGTGCGACATCTCACGGCCCCACTGGGCCAACAGTTCAAGCAGGTCGAGGGTACGGTCAGCCGACTTCACGGTACTCGCCGTCTCGACTTCGTTCGCGCGCATGGTTATCGGGTCCTTGTTCATATAGGGGAACATGGTATCTCGCGTCGGGTAAATGTCAAGAAGGCGGGCGGTGCGCGTGCCGCCTCTCTCCGGGGTGCAAACGCCAAAAAAATACTTGTTCCGTTAGGTGAACTGGTTCACAATGAGATCTATGGGCTGGGCATTCGACCGCTCGACGCATTTGAACCGTGCAGTTCGATGAGATCAGCGATGAGGTTATATGGAAACAGGTCACATCCAAGGATTCGAATCACTCCGGGTTCCCGGTCACGGTGTCACGATCGATTCACTCGTTGGAGGTTCAGGCCCGCCACTTCTCTTATTGCACGGCGCGCCACAGACACGGGTCTGCTGGAGCGCGGTTGCGCCGGTGCTGGGACATTTCACGGTGGTCGTACCCGACCTTCGCGGCTACGGCCGAAGTGACAAACCCCGCGGCGGTGGCGATCACTCGGCCTACTCGAAGCGCGAGTTGGCGCTAGACCAGATAGCGACGATGGACGCTCTCGGATTCGGGTGCTTCAGCGTGGCCGGACACGATCGCGGAGGGCGTGTCGCTTATCGTCTCGCGTTGGACCATCCAGACCGTATCGACCGTCTTGCCGCGCTGGATATCGTACCGACGAGTGATGCAATGGAGGCATTCGACCGGCATTCAGCCCTGCGCTTCTGGCACTGGGCGTTCCAGGCACTCGACGAGCCGTTTCCTGAGCGCATGATCGGCAACGATCCGAGCCTCTACATCGAGACCATGTTGCGCGCACATGCATCCAAAGGCTTTCGCTTCGATCCGTCGAACGTCGCCGACTATCTGAAGACGAACGGCGACCCTGCTGCCATACATGCCATGTGCGAAGACTATCGGGCGGCATGGACCTTTGACCGCGAACTGGATGAATCTGACCTTGGCGTCCGGACCATTGAGGCGCCTGTCCTCGTTCTTTGGGGGCAAGAAACGCCGGCGGCAAATTCGCCATTGGAAAAATGGCGCCGCTGGGCGAAGGTCGTCGAGGGTTACGCCATCCGGTGTGGGCATTTTCTGCCGGAAGAAGCGCCGGTTGAAACCGCGGAGAGACTGCTGCGCTTCTTCTCGTAACGATGTGTTCAGATCCAGCAAGCCTGCTAATCGATGCTACGGAGACGACATTATGGATACCATATTGGTAAGCAACGAAGCTCGACGATCGGGAGGCGCTCGTCAAACGAAGAAAGCAACCGCGAGCGGCTGGATCGGTTCGGCGCTGGAATACTACGACTTCTTTATTTATGCTCAGGCCGCGTCGCTTATCTTTCCGCAGCTGTTCTTTCCTGCAGGCAATCCTAAAATCGCGATTGTGGCCTCACTCGCTACCTATGGGGTGGGATACATAGCGAGGCCGATCGGCGCCTTCTTTCTGGGTCGGTGGGGCGACATCCACGGCCGCAAAAACGTACTGCTTATTTGCCTGTTTTTCACAGGCCTATCGACAATGGCCGTCGGTCTTTTGCCGACGTATCAACAGGTCGGGGTGCTAGCCCCAACACTTCTGGTGGTCTTGCGTCTCGTCCAGGGCTTCGCCGTTGCGGGAGAGATATCGGGCTCCAGTTCGATGATATTGGAGCATGCGCCATTTGGCCGACGCGGTTTCTATGCGAGTTTCGCCCTGCAGGGCGTACAGGTTGGTCAACTTTCTGCGGCTGCCGTGTTTTTGCCGCTTGCGTATTTCATGCGCGAAGATTCTCTTATCTCGTGGGGGTGGCGGATCCCCTTTCTTCTTAGCGCGTTCGTCCTGCTGGCGGGATACCTGATTCGACGAGGGGTTGACGAGTCACCCGTTTTCGCCCGGGAAGAGGACCGCGGGGCAATCCCGATGTCGCCGATTGTGGAAGCGTTAAGGCTTGGATGGAAGGATATGATCCGTGTTGCCGGCATATCCCTCACCAATGTAATTGCAGTAGTCACGACGATTTTCGGCGCGGCATATGCGGTCCAGCCGTCCTATGGCATCGGTCTGCACGAGAGCATCTTTCTTTGGATTCCGGTAATCGGCAATTGCGTGGCGGCAGTAGTCATTCCATTCGTTGGCAATCTGTCAGACAAGATCGGGCGCCGATGGCCGATCGTCTTCGGCTCGCTCAGTTCCGGCCTCTTGTCGTTCGCTTATCTCTATGCCATCAGCGTCCGGAACGTACCGGTAGCCATTGCCCTCTCTATTCTTATGTGGGGAATTGTCTATCAAGGCTACAACGCTGTATTCCCCAGCTTCATGCCAGAACTCTTCCCGGTGCGTTTTCGGGTATCGGCTATGGCGATCGGTCAGAACCTCGGGGTAGCCATCACGGCGCTGCTTCCCGCGCTCTTCGCCGCCGTTGCGCCCCCGGGCGCGACGAATATCCCACTTACCATTGGGGCGCTCACGTTTGGCGTGACCATCATCGCGGCACTTGCCGCGTGGAGCGCACGAGAAACGTATCGTATTCCGATGCATGCGCTAGGCGACCCCAATGCGACACCCATCAACAGGCACGAATATTCGCAAGCGCGCCAGAAATCGATTGATGACGCGATAAATTCCACAGCAATTGAGTGAAGCAACGCCAGGTGGGCGAAGTGCTTGGTATGACGTCGCCGAGCGGGCTGTCAGCCATGAAATCCATACGGTTTTTATAGGATCAGACTCATGAACACATCAACCTCGCATCCTCGCGTGGCGCTTGTAACAGGGGGAATGGGCGGCATCGGCGGTGGCATCACGATTGCGCTCGCGAATCGCGGCTTCGACATCGTCGTTGCCGACCGCCTGATCGACGAGGCGCGTGTGAGCGCGCTGCGTTCAGAAGTACCCGCTACGGCGCGTCTCGCATTCGTCAAAGGTGACCTCTCCGACCTTGCCGATCATCCTCGCTTCGTGGCAGCGGCGTTTGACGCGTTCGGTCGCATCGATGTGCTAGTCAACAACGCAGGCGTTTCGGTCCTCTCGCGTGGCGATCTGCTGGACGTCTCTCCAGAGAGTTACGACCTGAACTTTGGAGTCAATACTCGCGGCGCGTTCTTTCTCACTCAGGCGGTGTGCCGACGCATGATTGTAGAAGAACCGAAAGGCGTAGAGAGCGCACGCTCAATCATTTTCGTCTCCTCGTCGAATGCTGCGATCGCAGCACCGGAGCGCGGTGAGTACGCGATGTCCAAAGCAGCCGTTGCGATGATGGCCAAGCTCTATGCCCTCAGGCTCGCAGAACACGGAATCGCGGTGTATGAGGTGCGTCCTGGCCTCATCAAGACGCCGATGAGCGGGGTCGCGCATGAACGCTTCGAAAAGCTGCTCGCGGCGGGCTTTACCCCTTTCAACCGCTGGGGCATGCCGGACGACGTCGGTCGGGCGGTGGCAACGATGGCCTCTGGAGATTTGCCCTTCATGACTGGCGCATCAATAGAGATCGATGGCGGCATGCATATTCAATACTACTGATACCTTGCGCCAGCGCGGAGGCTACTCGACCCATGCCTGTCAATAGTTCACGTCGAAGGTTCGTCATGGTGGGCTCCGCAGCGCTCATCGCCGCAAAGTCCTCGAGTTCCTGGGCGCTTGAGCCACAGCGGGCACGGAATCCACCCGCTGCGAATGGCGCGGCGTCCGCAAGTTCGCGAAGCATCATCGGAGGTAGAAACGAAATGCAGCGATTTGAGGTAGCTATCCCTCAGCAGGAATTGGACGCACTGAGGCGCCGCCTGAATGAAACACGATGGCCGTCGGCCGCTACCAGCAGCAGGTGGGAACTGGGGCCGGACGAAGCGTTTGTCCGGCGGCTCGTTGCTTATTGGGTGAGCGACTTCGACTGGCGCGCCCAGGAGCGACGGATTAACCGCTTCGAGCAATTCCACGCCAGTGTTGACGGCCATCTGCTCCATTTTCTCCATGTGAAGGCATCGGTTCCCAATGCACGGACGTTGCTTCTCATGCACGGTTGGCCATACAGCTTCGCGAGTTTCCTTGCCATCGTCGAGCAGCTTGCTCGTCCGGAGCAATTCGGCGGCGATCCGGAACAAGCCTTCAACGTCGTGTGCCCGTCCTTGCCGGGATTTGGATTTTCAGCCAAGCCGCCCGCCCCGCTGCCGTGTCGAGAGATGGGATCGCTGATGGACAAGCTGATGACCAAGGTGCTCGGCTATCCGCGCTACATCGCGGCAGGTGGCGACTGGGGTGGTCATATTGCAGAATGGATGGGACTGGACTATCCCGGGCATGTCGAGGGCATACACACCAGCATCATCAGCGTGCGGCCCGAAAGTGCGTTGCGCGGCAGCGGCAACACCGGTGGCGTCGAAACGGAGGCGGTACGTCGTTTCGTCGCGGAGGAAAAGGCGACCTTCACAAAAAAATACGGGTATGCCTTCCAGCAGGGGACCCGCCCGCAAGCGCTCGCCTTTGGAATGATGGACAGCCCCGTCGGAACCGCCGCGTGGATGCTCGACAAGTTCCACGGTTGGTCGGACCTTCGCGAAAGGCCTTTCGAGCAGGTCTTCACGCTTGACGAACTGCTCACCGAAATCATGATCTACCAGATGACTGGCACGTTCGATACGTCCACATGGATCTATGCCGGTACCGCGCGCTCAGACGATTTCCTGCGTCAGGATCAACGTATCGAGGTACCGGTCGCCGTAGCGCGCTATCCTGACCCGATCTCTCCTATCCCACCACGTGAATTCGTCGAAAGGAGCCACAACGTGGTCCAGTGGACTGAATTTCAAACGGGAGGTCATTTCCCTTTCTATGAGGGACCGTCCGGGTACATCGCAGATATCGTGAAGTTCGATCGATTGCTACGGGATAACTATAGCTAACTATTCCGGGGGCGCATCGATTGCAGTCGTGCGTGTTACAACTTGCGGAGTTTGTTCCACCATAAAGCTTCCAAGCGGAAGTTTTATGGTTTCTCCCAAAAACAGCTGTAGAGGACCGGGATTAGCTTCAGCACGTTCAACCTTATATCAGAGTCGGTCAATCTGTCCGTTCGACATCGAAGCCAATCGAGGTGCAACGAATGACCGCTCACGCGAGAGTCGATAGAGTCTTCTCGTTACGGGTCGTCCGGCGCCTGCCCTTGTCTGCTGCGTCATGCGTGCACGAGCACGTATGCGGGCAGGCGCTGGACAACCCTTAACGAGAGTACGCAGCCGTTGACAGTGAACCCGACGTTCGCAGGCGCGAAGCGTCGAACGACAGGAAAGAAGCATGAAGGTGTCTCACGAAGGCCGAAGCCCGAATGTCGGCTTCGGCCGAACTCTGCTCACAGCCTACGAGGCAGGTCTCGAAAGAGAACCAGCCATTCGGCTCACGGCTTTGCAGGATGGGGGAACGTCCGGCCGGTCTCGCGCGAAGAGAGCTACGACGGAGCGCATCCGCGCGAACCTTAACGTGGCATCGTCTCGTGCGGCCGGCGCCGGTCGCGCTAGATTTCAGTCTGCTCGGAAATCTCAAGCGCCTCATCGACTTCGATACCGAGGTACCTGATCGTGCTTTCGAGCCTATTGACTGCAGTCAATAGGCTCGAGACCACCGCGCTGTACGTGCCGGTCGCCACCGATCTCCTGCGCGAGGCCATCAGTCCGCTGGAGCGTCTGACCTCCGAGTAACACGGCGCAGTACCCCATGCTGACGGTCGCGGACATCTTCCGCGACCACGAACCAGCCTGGCGAGCCACGACACGCCTGAGCCTGGGACAGCTGAAGGTCATGTCGGCCATCGAACGGTGCCGCGCGGCGGCGCTGGGCGGACATGTGCTGCGCTGTTCAGGCTGCGCAAGGACAGAGGTGTCCTTCAACCGTGCCGCAACCGCCATTGCCTCAGGTGCCAGGGCAGTGCCGCACGCCGCTGGCTCGAGGCACGCCAGACGGACCTGCTGCCGGTCTGGTACTACCACGTCGCCTTCACGCAACCCGCGCCGGCCAGCACCATCGCGTGGTACAACAAGCAGGTCATCTACGGACCGCTGTTCGACATCGCCGCCCATACACTGCAGACCATCGGCGCCGATCCCAGGCACCTCGGCGCCCGGATCGGCGCCACGCTCGTGCTGCATATCTGGGGCTCGGCGCTCACGCATCATCCCCATGTGCACGGTATCGTTCCCGGTGGCGGCCTGTCGCCCGACGGCGAGCGGTGGATTGCGTGAGGCTCTGCCCCGAGGTCAGTATCCGTCATGACCAGCGTACGGACTCGCGACGGATTGCGCAGCGCAAGCCCCGCGCCCCACATGCCGCCGATAGACAGGCCAACGACGGCGCATTTTTGAATGGCGAGCGCATCTAGCAGGCGGCTCGCGAGCTGGCGAGATCACCTAGCAGGCTGTTGAATTTGGGTCCCGTGTAAACGGGGTTTGAGGGACGGGCGTTATGGATATCGTGTTCATGATCTTTGGCAGCGGATGCGATGCGCGGAATGGATGAGATGCAGGAACCCCTGTTCACGACGGTCAAGCTCGAGGACTTCGTCCCGG
>NZ_JBFRCK010000024.1:0-140913 GCF_040965775.1 Paraburkholderia sp. BR10954 | reverse complement strand
GTCAGCGGATTTCATCGGGGCCCGCAGCCAACCAACAGGCTGCAACAAGGCCGGATATAAAGGTGCAGCCCAACCTACGTCACGTCATAGCGCACAAAAGCCTAGCAAACGGGAGGCGTTCATATAATGTCATATCAACACGATTCGGACGGCGTGCGGGTGGTACTGAGTGCGCCGCAACTGGCTGCGGTGCTCTCCCGTCAGTCGATCAACCCCACCGAAATGCTTTCCAACCGGCTATGGGGCGGCTTGCAGGTAGTCGGCGGGGTACTGGAAATGGTTGGGGCGGCAGCGCTTTGCGTGCTGCCGGAACCGACGATGGCAAGCAAGGCCGGATGTGTTGTGTTCGGCGGGCATGGTTCAGATACTGTGTCGGCAGGTGTACACCAAATCTGGACAGGCCGGGATACGGCCACGCTGATCCAGCAAGGTACGACGAAACTGGCCGAGGCGATGAAGGCCAGTCCCGACATGGCGAATAATATCGGCCTGTCAGTCGATATGATCGTGCCGTTTGGTTTCGCTGGCTCGATCAGGGCTGCACGCGTGGCTAGCGTCACGATGGGCCGGATCAATCTGCAAATGCATGAGGCCAGGGCCGTTAATCCAGGGCTTGGTGGGCATACAATTCTGAAGCACGTCGAGAAGGATGAGGCGTGGCTTCGGGAGCGCCTTAGACGGGAACCCCAAAAGAGGGTTGTTTCATCGTTTCATAGTCTACGGGTAGCGGAACTGGCAATATCTGATGTAATGAATTCAAATATCTTGAGAATTCAGAGTTGGGCGAAATCTCCGAACAACCGCGTTCCTCTTACATTGGTCAAGAAGGTTCCTGGCGATATCGGATATGGGATAACGAGAAAAACCAACGAACTGACCAAGATGAACGAAGTTACGGTAGTTCTGAAGTTTCAAGAGTATAACAATATGCCGTATTACATATTAACCGCGCACGTCGGCTAAGGGATGGACAATGTTATCTGACCGCTACCCCCGAATGTACGAGCTTTTCGGCGCGTATTTCAATGAGGATTTTGATTTGTGGGGAAACACAATCCCTGAAATTGTCTCATGCTATATAGATGATAGTCCGCCGGAATATCGAAAAGAAATAATTGGTGAAATAAATTCGTTCTTGAATGACCATCCGTCCGATCTGGATTCTGCGTTCGAAAGAGATTACGGCTCAGGGTTTGATCCTAATCTGTGGGGCCATACTACAGCCTCATTCCTTGACGAATTGAAGCGCCTTCTGAGCGAGTAATCTACTTGTCGCCCGCGAGAGCGGCGCAAAAAAAACGGAGCGAAAGCCTTCGACTTTCGCCCCGTTACGCCAAGCAAGGACTGGCCAAGCCCCTGTCTTCCCTCGCGTAAAAAACACCCCTCTACTGCCCCGCCACACTCTTCAGAATCCCCGCAACCCCATCCACATAGCTGCGCGTGCCGAAACGCTCCTGCGCGGTCCGATAACCGTTCTCGACCAGCCTGTCACGCAAGTCGCCGTTCGAGCGCAATTCGGCAAGCGTATCGGCGAGCGCATGCGGATCGCCCGGCGTACACAGCACGCCGTTCTCGTAGTCGTCGATGATTTCGAGCACGCCGCCTGCGCGCGACGCCACGACCGGCCGCTGCGCGAGCATCCCCTCGACGATCACGCGGCCGAACGGCTCCGGCGTGATCGACGTATGCACGACCGCATCGACCGCGCACATGCAGGCGGCAATATCGTGCTGGAAGCCGAGAAAGTGCACCCGCTCGCCGAGCCCGTGTGCGGCAACGAAGGCCCGCAGTTCCATTTCGTACTGGTCCTCGCCGAACAGCGCCGCGCCGACCAGCACCGCATGCATCTGCGGATTGAGCACCATCGCTTCGAGCAGCACATGCTGCCCCTTCCAACGCGCAAGCCGGCTGAACGAGCCGACAAGAAACGCGTCAACCGGCAGCTTCAGGCGCTCACGCAGCACCGCTCGCGGCACCGTGCGCAACGCGTCGAACGGCTCCGCGGCAATTCCATTGAACACGACGTCGATGCGTTTGTTGTCGAAGCGCGTGAGCTTCGCGAACGCCTGCGCCGACGCCGCCGAATTGGCGATCACGTGCGTGAGGCCGAGCCGCGCGCACCACTTGATGATCGCGAGCTGCTTGCCGCCGAAATGCTCGGCGCTGACGATGTCGCGCAAATGCCAGACCACCGGCCGTCTCGCGAGCTTGCCGGCCACTGCGCCGATCACCATCGCACGCTGCGTGTTCGCGTAGATCACGTCGGCATTGCGTGCCCGTTTCGCGGTGGCACGCACGAGTGAGATGAGCCCCTTCAATGCCTGAGCTTTCGGCAGCGAACCGCCCTGCTTGCGCACATTTTTCAGCACCCCGGCATCGAGCACCGCGACCTCGACGCCGGTCTTCGCGAGCGCGGTGTTGAACGGCCCGTCGTCGAACAGCACGACCTCGATGCGCGAGCGCAGTGCCTTGACGATTTCGAGCAGCGACAGCTCGGCACCGCCGAGCACGCCGCTCTGATCGACCGCGAGGATGCACGGCACGTTCGCGGTGTCCTGCGCGCCGTCCCGATACGGCGTATAGGGCGGCAGCGTCGCGTCGCGCAACGCGGGTACCGCCGCGCGCACCTGCGCGAAAAAGCGCTCGCGAAAATGCGCGGCCGAAAACTGCTCGGCATTGTCGCGGCAATGCTCGGGCTGGAACCGGTGCCCAAGCTCGTCGAAACGATTCACGGCCGCGATGATCGAGTCGGCATCCTGCTCATCGAAGAACATGCCGGTCGGCTTCGGCTCCGACAGGTCGCGCACGGTCTCGAGCGCCCCGCCCTTGCCGTAGGCGATCACCGGCGTGCCGCAAGCCTGCGCCTCGACCACCGAAATGCCGAAGTCCTCTTCGGCCGCGAACACGAACGCCTTCGCGCGGCTCATGCGGTCCTTCAGCACCTTGAACGGCTGATAGCCCATGATCTCGACGTTCGGCCCCGCCTTCGCGCGGATCTTCCCCATGTCGGGCCCATCGCCGATCACGACGAGCTTGCGCTCGGGCATCCGCGCGAACGCCTCGACGATCAGATCGATCTTCTTGTACGGCACCATCCGCGACGCGGTCAGATAAAAGTCTTCCTTCCGCGTGCACAGCGTGAACGCCTCGACATCGACCGGCGGGAAGATCACTTGGGCATCGCGCTGATACACCTTCTTGATGCGTCGCGCGATGAACGCCGAGTTCGCGATGAAGCCGTCGACCGAGTTCGACGTGCGGATGTCCCAGTTGCGCATGTAATGCAGAATCACTCGCGCGAGCGCCGACTTCGGGCCGTTGGTCAGCTTCGACTGCTGCAGATACTGATGCTGCAAATCCCACGCATAGCGGATTGGCGAATGCACGTAGCTGATATGCACCTGGTCGGGCCCGGTCAGAATGCCCTTGGCGACCGCGTGGCTGCTCGAGATCACCACGTCGTATGCCGACACGTCGAGCTGCTCGATCGCGAGCGGCATCAGCGGCAGATACGAGCGGTACTTGCTGCGCGCGAACGGCAGCTTCTGGATGAACGATGTCGTGACCGGCTTGCCGCGCAGGAAGCTGCGATCGTCGAGAAAGTCCACGAGGCTGAACAGGTCCGCGTCCGGAAAGCACGCGATGATCTGCTCGAGCACTTTCTCCGCGCCCGCGTAGGTGACGAGCCAGTCGTGCACGATCGCGATGCGCACGTTTTTGTTCGAGCGCGGCGCGGTACGGCGCGGTGCCGGCTGCATGCCGGGCACGCTCGTCAGTTCGTCGAGCGCGCTGCGCGTCGCAGGCATCAGCAGGTTTTTTTCAAGGACGTCGTGATTCATGCGCTTTTCCTCGGATTCAGTCGCAATAGCAGTGAACGCGCAAGATTGCGCAAGGCGGGCGTCATCGTGATCGACCACGCGAGGTTCGCGCCGACCATCAGCACACCGGCGGCGATCGCGAGCGCGAGGCTCGGCAGGAAGCTCGCGAGCCACAGGCTGGCGAGCAGGAAGGCGAGATGGGCGAGCATGTCGAGCACGATCTGGCGCGCGCGGATCGCCGCGAAATGCAGCAGTACCGCGTAGTCGAACAGTGCGCGCGCGGAAACCGCGACCGCCGCGCCCGTCAGCCCGAAATGCGTGATCCCGAGCCACAATGCGCCGGCGAATAGCGGCAACTCGACGAGCCCGATGCGCGCGGCGGTGGCTGGATTGACCTGTGACTGAATCAGGATGCGCGTCACGTTCGCCTGGCCGACGAGCCACACGGCAACGATCATGATGCGGCCGACGGGCGCCGCGACCGTCGCGATCTCGTTGCCGACCCACAGATGCAGGAACGGTTCGAGCACCAGCATCGCAACGAGCGCGACCGGCGTGAACACGCCGTTGAGAAATTCGAGCGACTGCTGCGTGATCGTGTCGGCATCCGCGCGACCGACCGCCGACAGCCGCGGAAACAGCGTGCGTACCAGCGCGGTCGGCACGATGTTCAGACGCGTGACGAGATTCTGCGGCACCGTGTAGTACGTGACGAAACGCGCGCCGAGGCGTGATCCGAGCATCACGCGATCGAGCGAATCGGCGACCATCGTCGTCACGCTCGCGATCAGCATCCAGCCGCCGAAGTTGAACAGCCCTTTCGAGACGCCGAGCCGCGGCGGTTCAATGCTGCGTATCTCAAGCACTTTCAGCGCGTAGCGGCCGAGCAGCAGCGCCGCGAGAATCCGCGCGACCACGGCCGCGGCGAGGACATTCTGCAAGGTCGCGCCGAGCCATAACGCGGCACCGAGCGGCAGAAGCTGGAACAGGAACGTGCCGATGGTCTGATTCGTGTTGTAGACGCCGAAGCGTTCCGCGCCATTGATCGCGCCCGCGAACACCCACGACACGTTCGCGATCGGAATCGCGACCGCGAGCCACGGCAGCGCCATAAACACTTCGTGCTGCAGCTCGGGCGACACCTTCGTGAAATACTTGGTGTACAGGAACGCACCGAAGTAGATGATCAAACCGCCGACCACGCCGGTCGTCAGATTGAGCCACGTCGCGCTCCAGAACACGCGCGCGCTTTCCCGCTGATCGCCCGACGCGCGCGCCTTCGAAATATGGTTCTGCGCGGCCATGCTCATGCCGAGATCGAGGATCCCGAAGTAGCCGATCAGCGTCCACACGAGACTGATCACACCGTAGCGCTCGACGCCGAGCAGCCGGATATACGCCGGCACGGTCACGAGCGACACGAACGTCGGCAGCACGAGCCCGAAAAAATTGATCGCTACGTTCCGGAGAATGCCTTTGTCCATCGAATCCCTCGGGTTTTGCGGTTAGATTGCGTGCGGGGCTGCGTCAGCGAGGCCAACGCACCTCAAGGCTTCCAGCGATACATCAGCACCTTGCCGCGCGCGTCTTCCTCGACGAACACCAGGTACTCGCCATCGGCGCGCTTCGTCGCGCTGATGCCGTTCGGCACGTCGACCCAGCCCGACGCGCGGCCCACTTCGGGGCCCGGCCGGATCACGCCGAGTTCCTTGCCGCTATCCTTGTCCCACACGTGCACCGCGCCGACCGGCTCGACGCCGAACACGTATTGCCCCTCGACGGTGACGCCGATGATCGTCGCGATCGGCTTGCTCTGCGTCTGCCACGGCAAGTCGATCGCGTAACGCTGCACCGGCTTGCCGCTCGACCACTTGTCGTAGCGCACCAGCACACGCCCTACTTCCTTCCAGAAGCCCTGCGCGGTCGGCATATCGGCCGTATAGCCGCTTACGTACATCGTGTCGGTGTCCGGTTCGTAGATCGCGCGATGCAGTTCGCTGAACGGTGCTGGCACCGGGTACTGCGCCAGGTTCGAGTACGAGTAGACAGGGTTGCCCTTCGCATCGAGTCCGCCGAAACGGAAGCGATAGATACCCTTCGTATCCCGGGTGCGCCAGATGTCGCCGGCCGTATCGACCCACCACCCCCAGCCGCCCGCGAGCTTCGTGCCGCTCGTGTTCAGCGTGTATTCGTCGCGCTCGAACTGCCCATCGCCATTCGTGTCGCGCCAGATCCAGTCACCGCCCGGCGGCGCATTCGGCACCTTCGTGACCGCGCGCTCGCGGCCTGCGATAAATCCAGACGGAATCGCGCTCTCGCCGTCGTGCTGCGGATCGAAGCGATAGATCTTCAGATGGTCCGCATACATGTCGCTCAGATAGAGGAACGTGCGCCCCTTCAACCGCCGCGCGATCGGCAGGCCCGGATACTGGTCGGTATGGAACACCGGATCGTCCGGGTACTTGAACCGATTCGACAGGAATCCCGCGTATTTCCAGTCCTGCCCCGACGGCTTCGACAGATCTAGCTCGAAGCGCTTGTTGCCGGTATAGACGCTGTCGGGCCGGGCCGGATCGATCCACGCGCCGTCGACGAACAGCAGCCCTTCGACCTGCCAGTTGCGCTTGCCGTCCGGCGCGTAGCTTTCGAGCGTCGCGCCGAGGCCCGCGCCGATCGGCTCGTAACGCGGACCGATGCCATTGGTCGATACGTACACGTTGCCGCGCGCATCGACACCGACGCCAGTCAAGCCGTTGAATCGCAACGGTCCCGGCTTGCCCGCGACGCCGCTGAAAATGCCGCCGCGCTCGCCGAGCGTGCCGGACGCCGTGTAGCGGCCGTCGCGCTTCGTGAAAAACAGCACCTGCTGGCGCGGACCGTTGTCGGCGATCAGCAGGCGGCCTTGCGCATCGACGGCGAGGTCGACCGCGACCGTGTCGGCCGGCAGCGTGATGCTCTCGTCGATGCGCTGACCGGTCGCCGCGTAATGCTCGATGCCCGGCGCGCGATCGCTGCGTGTGCCGCTCAGCACCCAGAGCGTGCCGTCGGGTGCGAGCGCGAGACGTCCAGGCTCGTGCACGCTCCACGTCGCCTTCTGCTGCATCGACTCGGCATCGTAGACTTCGATGCGATTGCGCGCGGTATTGGCCGCGAACAGCGTCGTGTCGTTCGCGGCGAGTCCGCCGATCTCCGCGTTCGTGCCGGTCGGCACTTCGTTCATCATCAGAAATCCGGCCGCTAGCTGCGCATGCGGGTCCGCGTTTTTGGCGGCGGGCTGAAACGGGGCCACGCGCTTCGGCTCGCCGATCAGGCGCCGCGAAATGCCGAACCATTGTTTGCCCTTGTCCGGCCATACGCCCGGCTCGACCAGGTGCCCCTTCTCATTGCCGACCGCGATCGCGACGAACGCATATTTGCGGTTGACCGCGATCGCATTGCCGCCGGCGTTGCCCCAGCCATGCGTGCCACCCGCGAAGCCGAGCATCTTGCCGTCCTGATAGACGCTCGCTTCGGCGCCGCTTTCATCCCACGGCGCGTTCGTATAGACCTTGCCGTCCGGCGTGACCGCGATCGCGGTGATGTTGATCTGCGTCCATGTGCCATCGCCGAAGCCAAAGCTGTTGCCGATCCATGAGGTCTTCGCGTTCAACGCGGTTTCGGCGCGAGCCGGCAGAACGGCCGTTGCGGCGACGACGCCGGCGGCGCAGGCTGTCAGGGCGAACCAGCTTTTGAACGTGATGCGGCGCAAGGCGGAACCTCCAGTCGATGTCCGGTCAACGCGATGCACGCGGACCCGTGCCCGCTCGGGGCGAAAATCAGTGATGTGGTAAAGCGAAACGAAGCGCAACCGATTGAAGCGCGGCGCCTGAAGGCAGCCGTCCGCACGACTAAGTTACGCGGAAAAAATGCAATGACGAAAGTCGAAAATAATTCAAAAATATTCGTTCGCTTATATGTCGCAAAAGAAATGAATTTAAAAATCGATGAAAACGAAAGCCGCGGCGTCGCGCGCGCCTCCGTCGCCGCGATCTTCCGTTCGTAGCGATGTGGGATTACGCAATACGCATTTATTGCGGACTGCCCGGCGCCCGCCACATAACCATATAAATCTTTCTGGAATGGCCAAAGAAATACCCTGTTTCAATCTGATTTAATTAACCCATTCCAATAGATTTTTTCTCGATTTTCTTTTCCCTAGAATCGATTGCACTTCAGTTGCGACGCGAAGGGCGCGCCTGTTCGCCGGCTATCCGTTGCGAACCGCGCGGCCCTTCGCCCGGCCCATCCGCTTTACACCATGGACGGTTCATGACAGCCAGCGCATTGCCCCTCGCGCCCTCCCATTCCCGCATCGTGCAACTCGACGGTCTGCGTGCGATCGCCGTGCTCGCGGTGTTCGCGCAGCACGCGCTGAAAGCGCCGCTATGGATGGGCGTCGATCTGTTTTTCGTTTTGAGCGGCTTTCTCATCAGCGGCATCCTGCTCGATCGCAAGTCGCGTCAGCAGTCGTATTTCAGCTATTTCTATGCGCGGCGCGCGCGCCGCATCCTGCCGCCGTACCTGCTGCTGATGGCCGTGTCGTCGGTGCTGTTCGGCCTCGCGTGGGCACAGCACTGGTACTGGTACGCGTTTTTCGCGACCAATATCGGCGATGCGCTCAATCAAAGCGGTCACGATAGCCTCAACGTGCTGTGGTCGCTCGCGGTCGAAGAGCAGTTCTACATCTTCTGGCCGTTCGTGATCCTGCTGGTACCCGAGCGTCTGCTCGGCGGCGTGGCGGCGGCGCTGATCGTGCTGGTGCCGCTGCTGCGCGCGCTTGCGACGCCGTGGCTCGATTCGTTCTGGCCGATCTATTACCTGACGCCGTTCCGCATGGACCTGCTCGCAGCCGGCGCGCTGCTCGCGGTGGCCGTGCGGCGTGATCGCAATGCGCTCGAACCGTACAAGGGACTCGCGGTGCTCGGCGCGCTCGCCGCTCTCGCGGTGCTGGCATGGCTGCATCTGCACTTCCCGCGTTTTCGCGCGGCGAACACGCCGTTGTCGAATGCGGGGCTCTATAGCGTGTCGCTGGTGCTTTGCACGTCGATCGTGGTGATCGCACTGCAGAGCAAGGGCATCGTCAAGCGGCTGTTGTGCAACCCCGTGCTCGTTTATATCGGCACGATCAGCTACACGATCTATCTGATCCACCTGAGCGTGCTGTACATGGTGTGGCCGCTGCATCTGAATCGCTATCTGAGCGCCGTGATCGCGCTCGCGATCACGCTCGTGTACGCGAGCATCACATGGTTCGCGTTCGAGAAGCGCCTGATTTTCGCCACGCGCGGCACGAGAGCGACGGCGACTGCCGGCGCCAGCGTTGCGCGGCAAGCACCGCAAAGCCGCGCATGAACCGCCTGGCCGTTGTTGCTGCCCACGTGCTGGGCGTCGTGTCGGCGCTGACGTTACTCGCGCCGACAACGAGCGCGGCCGTGGACGAGCCGCCAACGTCATCGCCGTCGCAAGTGCTGATCGACGCGTACGGCGATTCGACCACGCTCGGCATCACCTGCAGCGATGGCCACTGCGGCCCGCAAGCGCGCAATGCCGCCACGTATCTGCAGCAGGCGTTGCAGGCGCATGACGGCGAGCGCGTGCGCGTCACGAACTACGGCGTCGGCGGCACGATGGCCTGGCAGTTGCGCGACGGCACCGGCAATCGCCGCGCGGGAACGACGGCGGGCCTGCCGTGGCGCGAACGTCTCGCCGCCTCGTCCGCGCGAATCGTGCTGATCAACTACGGCATCAATGAAGTGATGCAAAACCAGACGCCCGAGCAGTTCTACTCGGCCGAAACATCGCTTGTGCAAACGGCGCGAGCACTCGGCAAGCAGCCTGTTTTGCAGACCTCGAACCCGATGCCCGATAACCGGCTCAACGCGAAGCTGGCGACGATGGTCGCGATGACGCGACGCGTGGCCGCCGAACAGCGGGTGCCGCTCGTCGATCAATACGCGTATGTGAGCGGCCTGCCCGACTGGAAATCGCTGATGTCGGACGGCGCGCATCCGAAATCGGAGTTGTACCGGCTGAAGGCCGAACAGGACTATCGAGTCGTCGAACCGTTGGTGCGGCGACTGCTGGACGAAACACATTGAGCCACGCTTTTACGCGCGTTCCGTTCTTTTTTCATTCACAAACTAGAAGGCAAACTATGAGCCAACCACGCAAAGCGATCATCACCGGCGTATCCGGACAGGACGGCGCCTATCTGACCAAGCTGCTGCTCGACAAGGGCTATCACGTGACCGGCACCTACCGGCGCACGAGTTCGGTCAACTTCTGGCGCATGCGTGAGCTTGGCGTGCTCGATCATCCGAATCTGCGTCTGGTCGAACACGACCTCACCGACCTCGGCTCGACGCTGCGTCTGCTCGACGGCACCCAGGCCGACGAGTTGTACAACCTCGCCGCGCAGAGCTTCGTCGGCGTGTCGTTCGACCAGCCGGTGACCACCGCCGAAGTGACCGGTGTCGGCGCGCTGAATCTGCTCGAAGGCCTGCGTATCCTGAGCCCGAAGACGCGCTTCTACCAGGCGTCGACCTCCGAGATGTTCGGTCTCGTGCAGGCGGTGCCGCAACGCGAAAGCACGCCGTTCTACCCGCGCAGCCCGTATGGCGTCGCGAAGCTGTTCGCGCACTGGTCGACGATCAACTATCGCGAGTCGTACAACCTGTTCGCGAGCAGCGGCATTCTGTTCAATCACGAATCGCCGCTACGTGGCCGCGAATTCGTCACACGCAAGATCACCGACACGGTCGCGAAGATCAAGCTCGGCAAGCAGGACGTGCTCGAACTCGGCAACCTGAGCGCGCAGCGCGACTGGGGCTTTGCGCTCGAATACGTCGAGGGCATGTGGCGCATGTTGCAGGCCGACGCTCCGGACACCTTCGTGCTCGCGACCGGTCGCACCGAAACGGTTCGCGATTTCGTGCGCATGGCGTTCACGGCGGCCGGCTTCCAGCTGGAATGGTCGGGCAAGGACGAGCGCGAGACCGGCATCGATGTCGCAACCGGCAAGACGCTCGTGCGCGTGAACCCGAAGTTCTATCGGCCGGCCGAAGTGGACCTGCTGATCGGCTGCGCGGACAAGGCGCGCGACACGCTCGGCTGGCAACCGCAAACCTCCCTCGAACAGCTGTGCCAGATGATGGTGCAGGCGGACATCGCACGCAACGAGCACCACGAGACGTTCTAACACGGCATCCGTGTGCGGCGGGTTCGCCGCACACTATTGCGTCAACCCGCCAGTTTGCGGAACGTCTCCAGCACCGCATCGCCCTTGAACGGCTTGACGATCCAGCCCTTCACGCCGGCGGCCTTGCCGCGCTCCTTCATTGCTGGGCTGCTTTCGGTCGTCAGCATGATCACGTTGACGGTCTTGTTCGCGAGTTCGCCGCGAATTTTTTCGACCATCGTCAGGCCGTCCATGTTCGGCATGTTCACATCGCTGACGATCAGGCGGATATTCGAATCCGTCTTCAGCTTCGTAAGACCATCCTTGCCGTCGATGGCGGTCGCGACGTCCAGACCGTTTTTCGCCAGAAAGCCCGCCACTTCTTCGCGTACCGTGCTCGAATCGTCCACCACCAGAATCTTTGCCATAGCCATTCCCTTGCGCCACCGACGCGTAGTATCAAAACAGATCCAGTTCGCCGGACTCGACCAGATCGTCGACATCCACCGTGTTTTCAGAAAAATCTTCGGGTGACCAGCTCAGGTTGAAAACGAAGCGCTGGTCGATCGACACCGATTGTCCGCTCGCCGCGTGGCTCCATCGGTATTGAAACCGCAACTGCGGATTGTCCGAGCCGAACGAGATATAGCGGTGCTGGTGATTGACGAGCAGAGGCACCTGCACCTGGCTCGCTTCGCGAGCGTTCCGCGCAGCGAGGAACCGGTCCTTGAACGCGCCCCAGATCAGATTCGTCAATTCGCCGAGCACGTCGTTCAGATCGCGAAAGCCCGCTTGCGCCGCGCCCATGCCGGGACCGCGTGCGGCGCGATCGCGCTCGATCATGCAGAGCAGCGGTTCCTCTTCGGCCTGCATCAACATATAGCCGCGGCACCAGGCGCCTTCGAGCGGAATCAGGCTGAACACCTCGCCGAAGATGATGCGATCGCGTACGACGCTCGGTGTGTCGCGTTGCACGGTGACGCCATCGAATAACGTGGCGAGCCGCGCTTCCGTGATCTCGGCGATACCGCGCACGAGCGCATTCGGGAAGTCGAGGCTGAAGATGTATTGATCGACGGCTTCACGCAGCGCCGTCAGATCGGCGCCATAGAAATGCGCGCATGCCGCGTTCTTCAACGGCTTCGGAAGCTGTTCGACGGGCAAGTTGCCGCTCGAACGCAGGATCACCGGCAGTTCGGGGCGCAAGATATTGATCCGCGCCGCGGTCGTCGCCGCCTGTTCGACCGATCCACCGTAGTTGTCCGCCAGCAGAACGCCGCCGAGATCGATATTGGTGGCAAGCACCGAGCCGAGGCGGCTGCTGTCGCGCACCTTCAGTGCAATCAGGTTGTGCTCGTCGAAAAAGAGCTTCAGCGCCTGCGCGTGTGCCGGACAGTCGTCGAGCACGAGCACCTTGCTGACGGGCTTGCTGGTATTCATCGTGTTTCAGTCTGCGAATGCAGTGTTGCTAGAAAAGTTCGAGTACGCCAGCGGCCTCGTCAGCCGCCGCGAATTCAGCCTTAAAATCGAGTGGCGCCTGCGCGCATATGCATAACGTCACGCCCAGCCGGGCCGCAGCGCCGATCGTCAGCTCGTACGCCCACACGTGATCGGGCCGCAACTCGTCCAGATACTCGATACAGCTGCTGTTCAATTCATACGGCGTCGACATGCCGAGATCGGGAAAATGCTCGACCAGTTGCTGGTTCATGTAGCCGCAGCAAAGGTTGCCGAGTTCCATCAGCGTTTCGGACAGCGAACGCGTCGTGTCGCCGCTCGCGTAGTACGCGCGCGTTGCTTCGTCCTTGCTGAAATGCAGCACGAACAGCAGACGAAAACCGATCGACGAGATCGTCAGCGCCATCGCGCAAGGTCCGGGCGGATGATCGCGATCCCCCCTCGGCACCGCGCTGATCTCGCACGCGTCACCCGGCGTCGCGGGCAATCTCGCGCGAGCCGCGTGACAGAAGATGTCCGCGATGCTTTGCAACGCCTGATCTGTAATCACGCTGCGGCCTGCTCGAGCCTGGATTGAAACTGGGTCGCCAGCGCCTCGACGCCGCCGAGCGACGCCGTGATCATCTTGCCGCCGGCCTGGATGTCCTGGAACGTCGCCGCGGTCGTCAGATCGTTGCGATGCAGACTCTCCTGATAGCTCTTCGACAGTTCCTGCGAGCGCGACGCGAGCGAACGCACTTCGCCCGCGACGATCGAAAAGCCGCGACCCGCGGTGCCGGCGCGCGCCGCTTCGATCGACGCATTCAGCGAAACGATCAGCACGTGCTGCACGATCGACGACAGCTCCTGGTTCTTTTTGTGCATGTCGCGGTTCTGCGACATCAGCGAAATCATCTGCTCGTGCCAGCGCTCGAACGTGATCGTCAGCGTCTTCAGTCGGGCGGCCTCGTGCGCGATCCGCGTCGCATGCTGCAGCCATTCGTCGCTTCGCGTGCTCGCGGCGTCGAGGCTCGCCTGCAATGATTCGCGCTTCCGCTCGCCCTGCTCGGCCTGCGCGCGCAGATCGGCGAGCATCGCCTCCAGGGCGGCGCGCTCGCCGTTGGCCCGCTCACCGGCCTGGAGCGCTGCGTCGAGTTGCTGTTCGAGGGCTTGCCGCGCGAGCGTGTCGACACGCTGCGTTTCCGCACTGGCGCGAAGCCCCCGACGATAATAAATTCCCGTCGCGAGCGCGCAGACGATACCGCCAACGCCTGCGGCCACAAGATAACTTTCAAACACAACCTGCTCCCATCGCTTAGTTCAATCGATCAGGCGATCAGCCTGCTACCGCATCCGCGTCACGCTCGCGCGCTGCATCGGTGGACGCATCGAGACTGTCGACCGCCCAGTCCTCGGGGAACGACACGACGGTCTGAAAGCGGCGATAGTCGGCGCCGCGACGATCGTCGGTGAAACGCAATTCGATGCGGCCATGCTCGCGCCGCACGAAATCGCGCACCGCATCCATGCCGACGCCGCGGCCCGAAATCTCGCTGACGCTCTGCGCGGTCGAAAAGCCGGAACGGAAGATCAGCTCGGCAATCGCTTCGTCGCTGAGCACGGCATCGGCGTCGATCCAGCCGCGTTCGATCGCCGCGGCACGGATCTTTGCGAGCGCGAGACCCCGGCCGTCGTCGCTGATGGTGATCTGCAGCGCGTGATGGTCGATGCCCACTTCCAGCTCGATGACGCCGGCCGCGTCCTTGCCGTTCGCGATACGCTCGGCGGCGGGCTCGATGCCGTGATCGACCGAATTGCGCAGCAGGTGGGTGAACACATTACGGAGCGTATTGCTGACCTCGCTGCGCACGCGGTAGCCGTTGTTGTCGATGCTGACGATCGGCGCTTCCTTGCCGAGTTCGGCCGCCAGAGACGGCAGCGATTCGAGCACGCCCGCGAGCGCTTCGTAGATCGATTCGGTGCCCAACAGGCGCAGCTCACGCTGCAACGATTCGCGCATCGACACGAGTGCGTCCCGGTCGGCCGGATCGGCGCTTTCGAGCAAGTCCAACTGCTTCTGGATCAACTCGCGATCGACCATCAGGTAGCGATCCACCGCGCCGTTCTGGCCCGGACCCTTGCGGCCGAGGCTCACTTCGTTGATCGTCGCGTAGGTTTCGAGCGCGGCCTTCACGCGCTGCAGATCGTCGATCAGAAGCTGCTGGTCCCACGCTTCGCCGCCGTCCGCGCGGCGCAATGCGTCGTACCGCTGTTCGGTTTCGTGGACGACGCCGGTCAGATGCTGAAGGCTGTAGGTGCGCGCATTGCCCTTGACGGTGTGCATGTTGCGGAACAGCTCGGCGACCGCTTCGTGACTCGGCTCGTGATGCTGACGGATGATCCGCTCGTTCTCGCTGATGAAGCCCGTCGCACTTTCGACGAAGTGATGGAACTTCTCCTGGCTCACCGCGAGAATCTCGCCGATCATTTCCAGCCGGCGCTTCTGTTCGCCGGCCTCGGCGGCGAGCGCGCGCAGTTCGGTCACGTCGCGCACGCACAGCATCAAACGCTGCACGACGTCGTGTTCGTCGGTGATCGCCGACCAGCTCAGGTCGAGCGTCTTCACGCGGCCATCGGCCATCGGCTTGGCGATCTCGTTGACCAGCAGGTGCTGATTGAACTCGAAGTTCATGCTGTCTTCACCGATACATGCGTGCAGCGCCGCTTCGATCTGCGCGAGCTCATCGCTGTTGATACCGGTGCCGCCGAACACGAGGTCGAGCAGCGGACGGCCCGCAATCTCGCGAGTCTCGAAGATCGCCTCCAGATACGCGGAGTATTCCGGATGCACGACCACGCCTTCGACCACCGTCAGAATCCCCTGCTGCATGTTTTGCAGCATCGCCTGGATATCGGCGGTTTTCTGCTTCAACTGCAGCGAGCTTTGCTGGATCTTCTCGATCATGCCGTTGAACGCGACGATCGAATGACCGATCTCGTCCATGCGGCCGACCGGCACGCGGCGCGTGAAGTCCTGGCTTGCCGCGATCTCGCTCATCTCCACCTGCATGCGGCTCAGCGGCCGGGTGATCTGGCGATACAGCAGCGCGCTGATCAGCAGCAGCACGACGATGGCCGCGCCGGTCGCGGCGCCGATCGCCGTCGTCGTGGTGGCGAGCGCGCTGTTCAGGTCGTCGATCGCGGCGTCTTTCTGGCGGTTCTTCTCGATTCGCAGCGTCTCGACGATGCCTTCGAGTTCATCGCGGTATTGCGCGACGTTCGCGAACAGATACGCCTGCGCCAGTTCGTTCTTGCCGTCGGCTTTCATCTTCGCGGTGTCGTTGACCGCGTTGAAATAGTTGGCGAGGCTGTCGCGCGCCTGGCTCACGAGCCCGGTTTGGGCCTGACCTTGCGCGGCCTTCGCCTGCACGTCGAGCGCCGCGCGCAGCGACGCTTCCTTGCTCTTCACCAGGTCTCGCGCCTGCGAGACCATGTTCTCGTCAGGCGCATAGACGAGCGTCATCATCGCGAGCTGCACGTCCTTGAGCTGCGACACGAGGTCGGCCGACGCGAGCGCGCTCGGCACGACACCCTGGGTAACCTGTCTGACGTTGGCGGCGCTGTTGCGAGTCTGAAGCACAGCGTATCCACCAATGGCGGATAACGCGACGAGCATCAGAATGACGAGTAGCGTGATGCGGTGACGGATGGTCATCTGAGAATCCCCGAGGTCTGAAAATACAAGGTCCACGCATTGAGCGGGACGCCCGTGTGTTTTTGTACTTTCGGGCGCGGGGATTATCGTCGCGGATGTGTGACGTCAACGTGACGAAGTCGACGCCGGACCACACGTTTTAGGGATTTGAAAAATAAGGTCGATAAATTCGTGAATCAGGGCTGATCCGGGCTCAAGTTCGCAAGAAAAATGCCGTTATTAATGGCCTTTTTCGTTGGCCCGCTGCGCTTCAATGCAGTGCGTCCCCCGCGATCGCTTCGGCATACACCGCCGCGACCCGCTTCGCGATTACCGCGTTATCGAAGCGCTCGCGCGCATAGCGGCGGCATGCATCCTCATCGGGCAGCTTTAGCGTGCCGTTGAACGCGCCGGCGAGACCCGCGGCGATCGCCGCTGCGCCGGTCTCCGGCAACACCAGATCCGGCGACAAGCCCGCCACCGCTTCAGGCAATCCGCCGACCGGCGTCACCAGCACCGGCGTGCCCGACGCAAGCGATTCGACCGTGATGAGCCCGAAGCCTTCCAGCGCGACAGTCGGCACGACGCTGAGATTGGCCGCACGATATAGCGCCGCGAGATGCTGATCGGGCACGAAGCCGAGCAGCTTCACGTTGTGTTCGAGCCCCGCGTCGTCGATGCGCGCCTGAAGCTCGCTTTCGAGCCGCCCCTTGCCGGCGATCAGCAGCAGCACGTCGGGCGCGCTGCGTTTTACCAGCTTCACCGCATCGATCAGATCTTCGAGACCCATGCGCCGCACCAGCCGTCGCACCGCCAGCACGATCGGCCGATCCTGCGGCAATTGCAGACGCAGACGCGCTTCGGCCTGCGTGATCGGCAGATTGAACTGCTCGACGTCGACGCAGCCCGGCACCACGCGCACGCGCTCCGGTGAGATGCCGTAGCGCGTCGTCAGGATCTTGCCGAACGCGTCCGACAGTACGATCAGCCGCGACGAACGCGCGTACACCGACTGCTCCAGATAACGCTTCGCGCGCTGGCCGAGCGAATCGGCGCCTTCGACGTGGCTCTCGTCGGCCCACGGCCCCTGGAAATGCGACACCTGCGGAATGCCGCGCGTCACGTCGAGGCCCGGAAACGTATAGAGCGCGAAGTGCGATGAAATCACGTCGGGCCGCGACCGGCGGATCTCCTGGCGCAGCGCGCGGCGTGCCGCCATCAGCCGCAACGGCAGCGATTGCGCGGCGGAGCCGAAACCGTTGATCGCGCCACCGGTATCGGCCGCGACTTTCGGCGAGCCGGCGACGACGCCGCGCACCGCGACGCCCGCGCCCGGCAGCGCGCCGACCAGCGAGTAGTACATGCGGTCGAGGCCGCCCGCGCGTTCGGGAAACCAGTGCATCCCGATCTGCAGTGATTTGATTGAGCCAGTCGTCATGATGGTGTGCCCCTGTGTGTTGCTTGCGGTGAGTTGCTATGTCGTTGCGTGGATGGCGCGGCGCGCGCGTTCATTCCACGCTCTTCTGTCCGGCGAGTTGATTCAGCGTCAGCGCATCGTTCTGCGCGACGGCCGTCGCCTCCGTCTGGATGCGCCGGCGGTTTTCCTGCTGCCCGGCCAGTTGCCGGTACAGCGCGATGTATTGCGCGGCCATGCGCGCCCAGCCGAAGCCGGTTGCGAGCTCGCTCGCGGCCTGGCCCATCGCGCGGCGCGCGGTGTCGTCGCCGGCGAGTTGCGCGACCGCGCGAGCGAGCGCCTGCGGGTCGTCCGGATCGTCGAGCACGATGCCGCACGCCGGCGTGATGATCTCGGCGCCGCCCGCGGTGCGCGCGGTCACGACGGGCAGCCCCGCCGCCATCGCTTCGAGCAGCGACAGACTCATCGCCTCGTAGCGCGACGGAAACACGAACGCGTCGACCGAATGCATCAGCACTGGCATCTCCTTCACGAGCCCGAGAAAATGCACCCGATGCGCGATGCCGAGCGCCTTCGCTTGTTCCGGATACGGGCTGCCCGGCAGAAAGCCGGCCACCGCGATCTGCACGTGCTCGGGCAGATGCTTCAATGCGGCGAGCACGGTGCCGAGATTCTTGCGCGGGGTGCGCAGATCGCCGACGAACAGCAGCAGGAACGCATCGTCCGGCAACCGAAACTTTGCGCGATCGCCGCTCGCCGCCGCGAAGCCTTGCGTGTCGACGCCGTTGTAGATCACGTCCACGCGGTTGCGCGGCGTGAGGCCGATCGCGCGGATTTCGTCGGCGACCTTCTGCGACACCGCGGTGATCACCTTCGAGCGCCGGTACGCCCAGCGTTCGAGCAGCGCATTGCAGCGCGTATAGACCGACTGGTACGCGGACCACACGCCCTTCGTCAAACCGAACGGGTAGTACTTGCTCGCGAACCAGCCGCTATGCACGAAATGCGAGGTATTGACGTCGGCGCGCATCCACGTGATGAAGCCGTTCACGTGCAGCACGTCGTAGTCGCGCCTATGCGCGCGCAGCCATAGCGCGCTCTTGAGAGCGAACACCTGCTGGCGCAGCAGATTGGTTGGCCACCAGCGGCCGATCTTCACCGGCGCCCAGCGCACGTTCGGATGCGCGAGCAGTTCGGGCGCCACGTGCGACGCGACCAGCGTCACGCGGATGTTCTCGTCGAGCGCCGCGCGCGCGATCTCGTGATTGACGCGCCCCTGGCCGTCGTTATGACGCACTACGTGCGTGACTATGGCGACTCTCAATCCGTGCCTCCGTGGAGAAATAGCGTGCGTGCACGGTTCATTTTTTCGTAGTGAACCGCGGAAAGAATCGAAAAAGCGCCGATGAAAAGCAGCAGGCCGCCGGTGCCGACCAGCGAGTTCGTGAACACCAGCATCGCGAAGGTCGCAAGACACAGGCTCAGGCACGAGGAGACGAACTTGTCGTCGCGCAGCCTGAACGACGCGAGCACCGCGCGCGTCAGCAGCCACACGATGCCGGACATATACAGCAAGGTGCCGGGCCAGCCGAGCACGAACGGAATGTTCATCACGCCGCTGTCGAAGTTGCCGTACTGGCCGAGCTGGCCGCCGTCGTTGGAGAGCTTCGTGGAGGTGCCGGTCGCGCCCATGCCCTCGCCCGACACGTCGGTAAACGCGGTCTTCGCGAAGGTCGCGTAGAACTCGTTACGCGCCGCGTAGCTCTGGTCGTCGTGCAGGTTGACGATCGTGTTCAGGCGCGCCTGCATCCGTTCGGCCACCGGACCGACCGCTAGCAATGGGACGCAGAAGCCGGCGAGCAGCACCGCGCTCGCGACGATGCGCACGCGCACCTTGTTGTTCGACTTCACCAGCTGGATGAAGAGCGCGATGACCCAGCCGCCCCACGTCGAGCGCACGAGGCTCAACGCGAACGAGAAGAAGCCGAGCCCGGCGGCGATCCAGCGCACGCGGTGCTGCGCGGCCATCACGAAGACCATCGCGCCCATCATCGCGAACGCGAACGGGCCCGACGAATTCATCGTGCTGAACACGCGCACGCCCATCGGCACCGGGTCGCCCTGCGAGTTCATCTGCGAGCCGAGCATCCACAGCGCGTCCCACGGCGGCATGATGAAGAACTGGATCAGGCCGTAGCCGCCCATCACCAGCATGCCCCAGATGAACGTGCCCACGATCGTGTCGCGGTACTGCGGATACTGGCGCGTGTGCGCCATGATGTGAAAGCCGATCAGGATCGGATAGAGCCAGTTCGCGAGGTCGTAGGTGGCCGCAAGCGGCCCGCTCGACATCACGCCGATCAGGAACGCGTAGACGAGGCCGAGCAGGATCAGCAGCACCGGCAAACCACGGCGCTGCGCGAGCAGCCGGTAGTAGCGCAGCAGCGACAGGCCGCTGATCATCGTCACGGCGAGCGGCGCGACCTGGATCAGGCTGGTCGGCGTGAACGCGCCTTTCGACCAGTCCGCGAGACGCCGCACTTCGGGGCTCAGGAACCACAGCCACCACATGAAGCCGATATAGCGCGCCGGGCTCTTGAAGTAGAGCCACAGGCCCGTGAGGATCGCGAGCACCGGAAACGCGAGCGTCAGCACCGTGCCCTGATGCGCGACGATCAGCACCGCGGTGATCAGCCACAGCAACAGCGGCGGCAGCCATTCTCGCGTTGCGCCGGACAGCAGCCCGCTCGCATTGGTTTGCGCGGCGCCGGCGTTGCCCGCGCCGGCCGGCGGCAATGGGTTCGCGCGCGGAATCGTCGACATCGCCTAGAGGCCTCCGCGCGATTCGCGCGCAGGTGCGGCGCGTTGCTCGTGCCTGGCCGCGGCCGCGTGCGCGCTCGCCTGCCCGCGCGCGCTCAGCATCTCGCGCGTGATCCGCACGTGCTGCATCGCGTAGTGCTCGGTGGTCAGATCGCGCGCGAGCAGGCCGGCCGCGGCTGCCTGCGCCTGGCGCAGCGCCTCGGCGGGGTCGGCGGCGAGCCGGTCGACCGCGGCGCGCAGCGCCTCCGGAATGAACGGCGGCACGTAGGCGGCTTCGTCGGCGGGAAAATAGTCGCGCAGTGCGCCGACGTCGGTCGCGACCATCGGCTTGCCGACCGCCGCCGCTTCGAGCATCACGGTGATGCCCGATGCGTGCGAGTTCGGTCGCAACGGCACGACGATCACGTCGGCCCAGTCGTACAGCTCGTGCTGCTTCTTGATGCCGGAGAACAGCGCGATCTCGACATTCGACGCGCGCAGCGACGCGGGAATCCGCCGCCGCGTCGCGAGCTTCACCGAATAGCGTGAATCGTTGCCGAACGCCTTGATCAGCGTCTCCCAGTCACGGTCGCGATCGTTGCCGATCGCCGCGATGCGCAGCGGCGTGCGCGGCGTCCACTGCGTCGGCGCATTGACCGGGAAGTCGCGCGTGTTCAGGCCGTACAGCAGCGGCGTCGCGTCGCGGCGGAAGTAGTCCTGGCATAGCTCGGCGTTTTCGCTCGCGAGCGTGGTCAGCCGATCGGCGCGCGTCATCAGCTTGCGATACAGCCAGCTGCGCACGATGCCGTACGACGGCCACTTGTCGAGCAGCCACACGCTTTGCGCGAGCAGCAGCGGCGACGCGCCGGGCCCCGCCTTGCGGCCGCACAGCAGCAGCATCAGCGCGGCGGACAGCCATTCCTGCTCGGTATGCGTCCAGATCACGTCCGAGCGCAGCATCTCGGCGCGATTGCGCCACGTATGGATGAAATCGAAGCCGAGCGCGGCCTTCAGCGCGCGCCGCACGAGCCGTACGGGCCGGCTTTCGCGCGCGTCTTGCGAATAGGTCAGCGCGAATGCTTCGGACTCCGCGTGGTGATAACCGTACAGACAGCCGATATCGTCGCCCTTGCGATAAAAGCGCGGATCGGCGCCGTAGAACAGATGAACATGAACCTTGGTACTCATGCGGACACTCCGCTCTTCGACAGCGCGCGCCGCGCTTCGTGGGCGCCCGCGCGCACCTCGCGCCAGCGCGACAGCTGCAACTGCGCCTGCTTCGACAGCAGCGCGAGCGCCGCATGCGTGAGGCCCGGATAAAGCCGTGTGCCGACCAGCGTCCACCACCACCACGCGGCTTCGCGGCGCAGCGGCGGCAACTGGTCGCGCAGGATCAGATGGAAGTTGAACGCGGCGTTGCGCAGCGCGGCCATCGTCTGCGCGTCGCGTTTGTCGTCGTCGAAACGTTCGGCGGGGAAATGATCGACGGCGACCTGGGGGTCGTAGACGAGCTTCCAGCCCGCGTTCTTTACCGCGAGGCTGAATGCCATGTCGTTGTGCACCTGCGCGCCCGCGCCGCGCAGACGCGCGTCGAAGCGGATCGTGCGCACCGCGTCGCGCCGGTAGCTCATGTTGGCGCCCTTCAGGATGTCGACTTCGCGCGCGGCACCGACCCCCAGGTGATGATTGCCGATGATCTTGCCGTGCGCGGTCACCTTGCCGACCAGCGGCCGCTCGCCGTCGAGCACGCGGCCTTTTTGGTGCACCCAGTCGCGCCCGCCCAAGGCGCCCAGGCGCGCATCGGCTTCGAACGCGGCGGCGATGCGCTCGACCCAGTCGCGGCGCGGCGCGGCGTCGTCGTCGGTGATAGCGATCACGTCGCCGCTGGCGGCATCGAGCCCGCGATTGAGCGCCGCGACCTGGCCGGGTATGTCCACCGGCGCGATCACCAGCGGCAGGCGGCCGCGCGTGGACGGATCGCGCAGGCATGCATGGGTCGCGTCGTCGTCGACACGCGCGACCACGATCACTTCGTCGGGCGCGCGCGATTGCCGCTCGAGCGCCGCGAGGCAGCGCGCGAGATCGGCCGGGCGGCGATAAGTCGGTACCAGTACCGTCAGTTTCATCGTGATGTCCTCGGTTCCTGTTGTGCAGAAGTCGGCGCTTGATTACGCTGCGCGCCTCACGTGCTCAGGTATTCCTGGGTCGCCGCGTAGCCGCGGTCGTAGCCGACCCGCGAGCGCGCCGGCATGCCGTTGAAGATGCCGCCCTGCACGTGCACACCGGCCGCACGCAGGCGCTTCAGCGCGTCGGCTAGCTCGATCTCGCTGTGCATGCCCGAGCGCATCACGAAGAACGTCGAGCCCGCATACGCGCCGATGATCGATGCATCGGTCACCGCGAGCACCGGCGGCGTGTCGATCAGGATCACGTCGTAGCGCTTCGAGAGGCCGTCGAGGTACTGCGGCAGACGCGGCGACATCAGCAGCTCGGACGGATTCGGCGGACGGCGGCCGCACGAAATGAAGGCGAGGCCCTCGACGTTCGACGGGCGGATCGCCTCTTCCAGCGAGATCTGCCCGCTCAGCAACTCGGACAGGCCGTTCTCCTGCGCGCCGCCGATCTGACGTTCGAGCGCGCCGCGCCGCATGTCGCCGTCGATCAGCAGCACGCGCTTGCCCGAATGCGCGAGCAGCATCGCGAGGTTCACGCTGAGGAAGCTCTTGCCGACGCCGGCCATCGGACCCGTCAGCATCACGATGCGATTGCGCGCGTCCATCAGCGTGAACTGCATCGCGGTGCGCAGGCTGCGCAGACTTTCGATCGTCAGGTCCTTCGGCCGCGCATTCGCGAGCACCGGACGCAGCCGTTCGCCGCCGCGCGCATAGCTGTTTTCGAGCTGCACCTGCTCGGCGCTTTGCGGCACGAGGCCGAACACCGGCAGATGGAACGCGCGCTCGACGTGATCGGGGTCGTCGATGCCCTTGAACAGATTGCGGCGCAGGAACACGAAGCCGGTGCCCGCGATCAGCCCGAGAATCACCGCCGCCGACATGATCAGCATCTTCTTCGGCTTGACCGGCGCACCGGGGCGCAGCGCCGCGTCGACGATATGCACGTTGCCGCCCGTGCCCGCCTTTTGCACCGACAGTTCCTGCACGCGATTGAGCAGCAGCACGTAGATGTCTTCGGCGACCTTCGCGTCGCGCTGCAACTGCACGGCCTTCACTTCGGTGGCCGGCAGATCGCGGAAACGGTCCGCGTATTTGGTGCGCTGCGCCTGCAGCTCGGCCATCTGCTGACGCGCGGCGACGAGCGTCGGATGGTCGTCGCCGTAGCGTTCGGCGAGCTGCGTCATCTGCAGCCGCAATGCGGCGATCTGCTGCTCGTATTGCACGCTGCCTTCGAGGTAGACCTTCGCCTCGTCGCTCGCGTTGATCGAGCCGGACTGACGCTGGTAGGCGGTCAGCGCGGCTTCCGCGCGTTCGAGGTCGGCCTTCAGGCGCGGCTCCTCGCTCTTCAGGAAGTCGAGCATCTTGCTCGCGTCGGCCTGCTTGTTCGACACGTGCTGCCGCAGATACGACTGCGCGAGCGCATTGGCGACGAGCGCCGCATGCTGCGGACTCTTGTCCTCCAGCGAGATCTGGATCACACCGGTCTGCTTGCCCTGCTCCTGCACCGTGATCGCCGACTGGAACGCGGTGATCGCGTCGAGATCGTTCGAGCGCACGACCGTGAACTCCTGTCCGGGGCGCGCGACCAGCTGGTTGACGACCATCGTCACGCCGCCGCCCTGCGCCTGCTGGCCGACCTCGCCGCGCAGCAGCAGCGAGCCGTTCGGCGCGAACAGCTCATAGTGCTGCGCGTCGATCACGCGCAGCAGCAGCTTCTCGCCTTCGAGCGACGGCGTCACGTCGATCGAATCGACCTCGACGTCTTCACCGCCCCAGGCGTATGACGTGAGCCCCAGCCACGCGCGTGCGGGCTGGCCCGGCGTGGCGAGGCGCGCGGCGATGTTGCCGAGCAGCGGGATCGTCTTCGGCGTCACGCTGAAGTTCAGTTTCAGCTGCTGCACGACCGGGGCGACCACGCCACGGCTCTTGATGATTTCGATCTCGGCGTCGGTCGGCAGCGACGTCGAGCCGCTGGTGATCGCGGCACCGGTCTGCGTTTGCGTGAGCGCCTGCGACATGCTGTCGGACGGCTCGACGCGCACGTGCGCATCGGCCGAATAAGTCGGCTTGGCGAGGTAGCAGTACGCGAGCGCCATCGTGACGATGACCGCGGTGATCGCGAGCAGCCACCAGATGTCGTCGAGGATCACCTGCACCAGTTGTCCGAGGACGACGTCTTCTTCTTCGGTCTTGATCGGACCAGCCATGTGTGGAGAGAGTTGATTGCTCACTGTTCCATCCCGTGTCGTTGGCTTCGGCTTTCGCGTCAGCGGTACTTCTGCTTTCGTTGCGCGTCCCGCGCCGCCCGGACAACAACGGCGCGCGCGGGACGTTACAGCCCAAACGTTCAGCGCGTCAGCTGCTTCAGATAGAACAGCGTCTGCACGCTCGGCAGCACCTGCTGCAACACGCGGTTGAACGTCGTCGACGCGGCGGTGCCCACGTACACGACGTCGAGCGGCTGCAACTGGAACTGCGAAGACAACATGATCGAGTCCGGCTGCGTCATGTCGAGGCGGAACACCTCGGGCGTGGTCGGATGCTCGCGCATGCCGCGCATCACGAAGATCTGGCGCGGATTGGCGTCGGTATTGAGGATGCCGCCGCCTTGCGTGAGCGCATCGGCGATCGTCATGCGGCCGCGGATGATCGGCACCTGGGTGGGCGTCTTCACTTCGCCCATCACGAAGATGCGGCTGTCGGTGCGGTCCGGCACGTTGACCACGTCGCCGTTCTGCAGCATCACGTCCTGGCTGGTGTCGCCCTGATCGAGCATGCGATCGGCGTTGAGCACGTAGAGCTTGTGGTTGCGCGTGAGGCGCACGCGCTGGATGTCGGCGTCCGGGTTGGTGCCGCCCGAGCGCGTGATCGCGTCGACCAGCGTCAGCGGCACGTCGCTGACCGCGAGCGGTCCCGGCTGCTTCACTTCGCCGGTGACCTGCACCTTCTGGCTGCGATACGACAGCACGCGCACATCGACCTGCGGATTGCGGATATATGGCACGAGGCGCGCGGCGAGCTGATCGCGCAGCTGGGTGGTGGTCTTCCCCGCGGCCTGGATGCGGCCGACGAACGGGAAAAAGATCGTGCCGTCGGCGGCGATGGTCTGGCCGTACGGATCGGCCTGGCCCGGCAGCGCGGCCGTATACGGCTGCTGCAACGCGCCCGCGATCGTCTGCGTGGTGTTCCCGCCCGAGGACAAGGTGCTGCCCTGCGGCGTGGTCAGCTCGGGGTGATCCCACACGGTGATGCCGAGAATGTCCTGCGGCGCGAGGTGGTACACGTACAGCGACGGATCGGACAGCGCCGAGGGGGGCAACGGCTGCGTTTTCTCGGCGGCGGCTTGCGCCTGCGCCATGATCAGGTTCGCGTCGATCAGATGGACCGGATAGGTTTCGCTCGGCGCCTGATCGGTGTCCTTGAGCCGCGACGTGTCGAGATAATTGCCCGGTGCGGTCGCGCAGGCCGACAGAAATGACGTCAGCAGAAGTGAGGCGGCGAGCTTCGTGCGCAAGCTCGCGAATGAGTTTTCGATGCGGGGTTGCTTCAGCATATTTTTTTCAGCCATCCCATGACCAGATGTTCGATGAGCACGAGACTCTCCCTGTATTCGTCTTCCGCGCCGCCGTGCGGATCGGCGACGTCCGAATCGGCTTCCCACTTGCCGAGCGGATAGACCTTGCCGCGCGCGGACGGATCGAGCGCTTCGACCTTGCTCACCTGCGCGCGCTCGCTCACCAGCACGAGATCGGCCGCGCGCACGAGCGAGCGGTCGAGACGCCGCGCGTGATGGAGGCCGGCCGCGACGCCGCGCTCTTCGAGCAGGCGCCGCATCACCGGGTCCATGCCGTGGCCGTTCACCGCGCGAATGCCCGCCGAATGAAACGCGATCGGCGCGGCGCCCGGGCGCGGCGCGCGCGCCTGACGCGCCTTGAACAGCATCTCGGCGGCAGGCGAGCGGCACACGTTGGCGTGACACACGATCAGAACGTTGGCGAACATGGCGGATTTCCTCGCGCGGCGGTCGCAATGGCCTCAGCGGCCGGAGGTTTCCGCGGCGGCGAGGTCCTCCGCATGCAGCGCGCCGTTCGCGCCGACCCGTGCCGGCGCAGTGCGCAACGCGTGCCGCCGGCCGATCGCGTGATACTCGATGCCGAGTTCGAGCAGCACATCCGGCTCGTACAGATTGCGGCCATCGAAAATCAGCGGCGTCTTCAGCATGCGCTTCAGCGCATCGAAATCGGGGCTCTTGAAGACTTTCCATTCGGTCAGGATCACGAGTGCATCGACGCCGCTCGCCGCTTCCATCTCCTCGTTCACGAACGACAGGCGCGCATGCTGCTGCGGCACGTCCTTCAGATCGAGCGCGAGCACGCGCTTCGCTTCGTCGATCGAGACCGGGTCGTAGGCCTTCACGCGCGCGCCGCGGCGCAGCAGTTCGGCGATCAGCTCGCGGCTCGGCGCCGCGCGCATGTCGTCGGTGTTCGGCTTGAACGCGAGACCCCACACGCCGAACGTGCGGTCCGACAGATCCTCGCCGAGACGCGCGACGATCTTCTGCGCGAGGATCTGCTTCTGCGCGTCGTTGACCGCTTCCACCGCTTCGAGAATGCGCAGGTTTGCGCTGTGATCGGCGGCGGTGCGGATCAGCGCCTGCACGTCCTTCGGAAAGCACGAGCCGCCATAGCCGCAGCCCGCGTACAGGAAGTCGTAGCCGATGCGCGGGTCGGAACCGATGCCGCGGCGCACCGCCTCGATATCCGCGCCGACGCGATCGGCCAGATTTGCGAGCTCGTTCATGTACGAGATGCGCGTCGCCAGCATCGCGTTGGCCGCGTACTTGGTGAACTCGGCGGAACGCACGTCCATATACAGCGTGCGTTCGCGATTGCGATTGAACGGCGCATACAGGCGCTTCATCAGTTCGCGTGCCTTTTCGCCGGGCACGTCGTCGTCGCAGCCGAGCACGATGCGATCGGGCCGCGTGAAGTCTTCGACCGCCGCGCCCTCCTTCAGGAACTCCGGATTCGAGACCACCGAGAACATCTGCTCGACGCCGCGCGCGGTTAGCTCGGCGGCGACCACTTCGCGTACGCGCGATGCGGTGCCGACCGGCACCGTCGATTTGTCGACGATCACCTTGAAGCCGTTCATATGGCGGCCGATGTTGCGCGCAGCGGCGAGCACGTACTGCAGATCGGCGGAACCATCTTCGTCGGCCGGCGTGCCGACCGCGATGAACTGGATGTCGCCGTGCGCGACCGCGGCCTCGACGTTGGTGGAAAACGTCAGGCGCTTCGCGCGGCGATTGCGCGCGATGATCTCCTGCAGACCCGGTTCGTGGATCGGCACGCCGCCGTTGTTGAGCACGTCGATCTTGCGTTGATCGACGTCGAGACAGAACACGTCGTGGCCGATGTCGGCCAGACATGCGCCGGTCACGAGGCCGACATAGCCGCTACCGATGATCGTCAGGTTCATGGATTGCACCTCGATAAATAAAGTTGATTCAGGAATGCGCTCGCGCGATGCGCGGCATCGGCGCGGCCCGGCGCTCCACGTTCAATAGGCGTTGCTGCTCGCGAAGCCTTTCCACAGCGTCAGCACGACGATCTTGATGTCGAGCCAGAAGGTCCAGTGCTGCATGTAGTACAGATCGAGCTTCACGCGGCCCATCATCTTTTCGATGCGGTCGGTTTCGCCGCGATAACCGTTGATCTGCGCCCAGCCGGTGATGCCGGGCTTGATCCGGTAGCGGTGCATATAGCCCTTCACCAGATCCTTGTAGATGTCGTCGTGCTCGAGCGCGTGCGGACGAGGACCTACCACCGACATCTCGCCGCGCAGCACGTTGATGAACTGCGGCAGCTCGTCGAGGCTGGTGCGGCGCAGGAACGCGCCGACCGCGGTGATGCGCGGATCGCGCCGCGTCGCCTGGGTGATCTGGCCGGCCGCTTCCTTGTGGACCTTCATCGAGCGGAACTTGAAGATCTCGAACTCGCGGCCGTCGATGCCCTTGCGGCGCTGGCGGAAAAACACCGGTCCCGGCGAGCTGAGCTTCACCATCAGCGCGATCACGAGCATCAGCGGCGACAGCGCGAGCAACGCGCCGAGCGCGAACAGGCTGTCGAACACGCGCTTGGGCAGCACGCGCAGATCGGTGATCGGCGAGGCGGCGAGGTTGATCGCGGGCACGCCGAGCAGCTCGACCATCGGCTGATTGAACAGCGTCAGGCTGCCGACATCGGGGATGAAGCGGATGTTCACGAAGTCGTTGCGCAGATCCCTCACGAAGCGATGGATCGCCTTCTCCTTTGAGATCGGCAGCGCGAGCCACAGCTCGCGGATCGAGCGCTGTCGCACCAGCTCGATCATGCGCTGATAGTCGCGCTCGACCGGCACGCCCGCGACCGCGTGCGCCGCGTCCGGGTCTTCATATGGATTGATCGTGCCGTCCTCGTCGAACACGACCACGGGCGTGAAGCCGGCTTCCGGCCGGCCCTTCATCTGTTCGATCAGGAAGCGCCCGTAAGGCGCGCCGCCGACGATCGCGACCGCGCGCTGATTGAAGCCCTCGCGTCGCAGTCCGCGCAGGATCGAATAGACGATCACCTTCGTGACGACCAGCAGCACGATCGACGCGAGCGCCCAGTACACGAGCCACAGCCGCGACAGGCTGTCGGCGCGGTGCACGCTGAAGCTGATCAGCACGCCGGTCACTTCGACCATCAGCCAGCCGCCCGTGACGCGCGACAGCAGATCGTAGAGCGGCTTGCCGCGCCACGACTGATAGATGCCGAGCGCCGGGAAGAACACCACCACCAGCAGGCAGCCGAACGCGAGCGACACGCTTTGCATATCGTCGAGCCATACCGCTCCGCCGCTGTGCACGGCCGCCGCCACCATCGCGGCGAGCGCGACCATGGCTATGTCGATGATTCTCGCTAGAACGCTCAGCATGCGCCGCCCCTCTGTTCGTCAGTCAAAGTGCGATCCGTCGGTTGGTTGAAATGGGTGTTGCATGCGGGTTTCACCATTGCGCTTTTATTTCCCATTTGCCTCGCGGCTGAATTGGACTGAATGCGCATGAATAGACCACCGCGGAAAAACCGCGGCCGAATGAGTGAATACCCTTGGACATGCCTCAATAAAGCGGTATTAAAATTCGCACGGCAAGGCCGTAAAAAATCTCAAATTGTATCGGTCAAAATTTCGGCATTTTTTTGTGCATTTTGAGAGGTAATTTTTGCCGCAATCAGGCTCGACAGCGGTTTCACACCCGCCCATCCGAGGCCTTGCCCACCGAAACTTGCGCTTTTCCAACAGTTCTGCCGGGGGCGCCCGGCTCCATGAGTGTCATCATTCTTGCGCATCATTAAGCGAAAAAAATGCTTGTCGATTTTTTTAGGTAATTTTTATTTTTGAATCGATCGGTGGCACATTTTTTCCGGCATTTCGAATAAATTCGACGCGCGCTTTATCCGAATTGTATTTAACGCGCTTTTATTGATTCTCGACTTCGTGATAAAACTCGACGCATTCATCCAGCCTCGAGGAGAGTTCACCATGACAGCTCCGGCCCCGGTCACGCCCGCCGGCACCCGGCCCACCGCCGCCCCTTCGTCCACCTCCCCAACCGGAACCAGCGTCAAGCTCAAGGTTCATCCCGTGATTCTCGCGGGCGGCTCGGGCACCCGGCTGTGGCCGATGTCGCGCGAGCAGCATCCGAAGCAGCTGATCGGCCTGCTCGGCGACGAGTCGCTGCTGCAATCGACGACCCGCCGTCTCGACGGGCTCGAAGCCGGCTATCCGCTCGCTGGACAACTCGTGGTCGTCGCCAACGAAGAACAACGCTTCACGACGGCCGAACAGTTGCGCACGAGCGGCAAGCCGAGCCGGCTGATACTCGAACCGGTAGGCCGTGACACCGCGCCCGCGTTGACGGTGGCCGCGTTGTCCGTCGCAGCGCAGGACGAAGACGGCATCATGGTCGTGATGCCCGCCGATCACGCGGTCACCGACAGCGCAGGCTTTCACGCGGCGGTCGCCGCCGGCGTCCAGCATGCGGCCGCCGGCCGGATCGTGACGATGGGCATCGTGCCGACGCGCGCGGAAACCGGCTATGGCTATATCCGCATCGGCGCGCCGCTCGGTTCTGACGATGCGCAGGATGCTGGACAGACCGATGCATCGGCGCGCCTCGTCGCGCACCGCCTCGACAGCTTCGTCGAAAAGCCGCATCTGGAACTCGCGCGGCACTACGTCGAATCACGCGAATACTGGTGGAACAGCGGTATTTTCATCGTGCGCGCATCGACGTGGCTCCAAGCGATTCGCCATTTTCAGCCGGCCATTTACGGAGCATGCGAAGCGGCCTTCGCGGGCAGCACGGCGGACGGCGACTTCTTCCGGCTGCAACGCGATGCGTTCGGCGCGTCGCCGTCGAATTCGATCGACTACGCGGTGATGGAAAAGCTCGGCGCCGATCAGAGCATCGCGTCGGGCGTGGTCGTGCCGCTGATGGCCGGCTGGTCCGACGTCGGTTCGTGGGACGCGATCTGGGACATCTCCGAGAAGGACGCCGATCGCAATGTGAGCCGCGGCCGCGTGATGTTCGAAGGTGCGAACTCGACCTTCGCGCATTCCGAAGGACGACTGATTGCCTGCGTCGGCACGCAGGATCTCGTCGTCGTCGAGACCGCCGATGCGATTCTCGTTGCCGATAAATCACGCGTGCAGGAGGTCAAGAAGATCGTCAACCGGATTCGCGAGGATGGCGGGCTCGAAGCGGCCAATCATCGCAAGGTGCATCGCCCGTGGGGCAACTACGATTCCGTCGACACCGGCGAACGCTTCCAGGTCAAGCGGATCGTCGTGAAGCCGGGTGCGCGGCTGTCATTGCAGATGCATCATCATCGCGCGGAGCACTGGATCGTCGTGCGCGGCACCGCGCTCGTCACGCGCGGCGACGAGCGCTTTATCGTGTCTGAAAACGAGTCGGCTTATATTCCGCTCGGCACCACGCATCGCCTCGAAAACCCGGGCAAGATGCCGCTCGAAATGATCGAGGTGCAGTCCGGTTCGTACCTCGGTGAAGACGATATCGTGCGCTTCGACGATACGTACGGACGGCAATGACGCGCGACCGGCCGCGATAACGATGCGGGACCCTGCGGCGGCGCCAGGCGGCCGCGGGGTCCGCCGGGTTCACCCCACGTACGAGATGAGTTCTTTGTAGGTCGCCGAAAAGTGCTCCACGGTGCCGCTGTCGGTCGTCACCGCGGGCGTGCTCGTCACGCCCGCGCTCGCGGTGTCCGACGGATAGCGGCGCAGCGGCACGCGCAATGCATTCAGTGATGGCTTCAGCTGCCCGTGCAAAGGCGCGCCGTGATTGGCGCTGCCATCGATCGACGCCGGTTCCGGCACATGACGCAGGGCTGCCAACGAGCGGCTCGCCGAGCGCTGCACAGGGCTGCTCGATGCGGTTGCCGACGCAGGTTCAGCGGCCCTTGCCTCGGTCATCGCGGCGGCCGCCGCGTCGGTTGCGCATTCGCGATCGATCCACTGACGTGCCCAGTCGAGCGCGAATTGCTGCGCGTGCTGCGCATCCTCGAAGCGCGGGCCGACGAGGCCGGAGCGCTCGACACGCTTGCCGTCCCTGATGATCTCCGCCCACCCGCGATACATCGCATTCGGCACTTCCTCGACCACCACGTAGATCAGATAACCGCGCGAGTCGGCGACCTGCATGCCGCTCGGCGCGAGGGCCATCGTCAGCGACGGGCGCGGCTCGTCGGGCGGGAAGGTTCCGGCCGTGCCGATTGCGGCGGGTTCGACATGCGCCTCTGGCGCCGCGGCCGACGCGAATGTCGCCACGGGCGTGGCCGGCACTGCCGCGGGCCCGAGCCCCGACAATTGCCGCGTGATGTCGCCGATCGGATCGGCCGTGCGCCATTGGCTCAACGCACTCGCGACGCCGGGCGCCTGCCACGACTCGGGACTCTTCCACGACACGCCGCGCAGACTGTTGTCTTCGCGCGGGCTCGGGGTTTGCGCAACCGGCGCCACGGGTCTGGCCGTAACGGGCGGCGCCGGTTGGGGAATGTACGCGAAGGTGCGGCCGCTCTGCGACAGCAGGCGGACCATCTCCAGCAGAGTGCCGTTCAGTTGCCACTCTTCGAAGCGGCGACGGCACGTGGGACCGGACGGATAGCGGCCCGGCAGCTTCGACCACGGCTCGCCCGTGGTCATGATCCACAGCACCGCATTCGTCACGATGCGCGGTTCGGCGCGCGGCCGGCCGCGCCGGTTCAGACGGACGGCCGGCTCGTCGGAGACGAGCGGCGCGAGCAGCGCCCATTCGTCGTTGTTTAGCTCATCGAAAAACATTGGATTTTCTCCACGCGGCCTGGCCTGGCCGCGGCGTTGGGCCTGCCACGGATTCTTAGCGTTCACGACCCGTGTGCGGCCCTCGGTTGCACAAATTTGTTTTATCCGTTCGGCTCGCCGGAGCAGTCCGCCCACGCGTGGTGCGGCTCTTCCCTATTGCGAAGCACAAAACGCGGTCTCACTCGTGCACGGGAAAATTTCTGCACGAAGCATACCATCCCGTTGTTTGCATGAGTACAGTTGAGACAAGTGTTACGGATAGAAACAATCTTTTCCGTTTCGCTGCGTCGATTCTCGTATTGCCGTAACAGAAGCCGCGTGCTTACCTGGCACCGAATCGGTCTATTGCAAAGCACAATACAGCATTGCCGAACAGAATGCGCTTTAAAAACGCAATTGCCAATTCAGCACGCATTTCTATGCCATTTGATGATTGATGTGGTCAGCGGTGTCGAGCGTCGGCGAAAGAACGGCGACGCGCACGCGCGGTGACATCGAGGGGCGCATGCGGCCGCTGCGCATGCGCCGAGTTCGAGGCAAGAGCAAAGACGTTGAAGTCGCTTCGGGCGACACTACGGGCGCACTGGTTTCGATGCGTGCTCGCCGACGACGGTGGTCCATTCGCGCACGCGCCAGCGCGTGACTAGTCCGGATAGCACGTACGGATCGGCCTTGGCAAAGGCTTGTGCGACTGCCGGCGAGGTGCCGGTGAAGAGCAGCACCGCCTCGTCCGTCGGCTCGCTGAGCGCGCCGGCCAGCAGCAGTTCGCCCCGTTCGGCGGCAGCCCAAGCGAGTTTCAGATGCGCGTCGCGGTACTCGCCGCGTCGCTCCAGATAGTCGGGTACCAACTCGTACATCAACAGGTAATGCATGTAAGTCTCCTCGCAACGATGAAGGTTGACACCGGTACCGGCATGCATCGGAGCGCGATTCTGCACAACGGAGGCTGCCGAATTTCATGCCACTTTTCTATTCAGTTGCATTCGCAGCAATGCGGAAATTCTTATTGCCTGCTAGCAATAGATCCAAATACCTCGAACCGTAATTTCTATTCAAATAGCAAGGAATAGTCGGCACAACCAATCTGCATTGCATAACGAAATTCGCGCACTCGTTGATTTCGATCGTTTCAAACGCCGCATCACCGGTTGCTCCCCGCTACTCAGGGAAAACGAGCGCGCACCGCTGTCAACCGGAACGCATTTCGAGCCGTTCTGGCAGACGGCATTTGCCATAATGGATGCGCCGATGGGCCCATGGATGCCGTCGTCGCCCGCGCGCATAAACGATCAGAACGTTTTCACCACCGATGGAGTGTCCCATGAAAATCCAATCCGCTATCGCTACGCTGGTGTTGGGCGCGGTACTCGTATCGCCGGCGTTCGCGGCGAACAGCCAGCAGACCAAGATGGCCGACTGCAACAAGCAGGCCGGCGACAAGAAGGGCGACGAGCGCAAGGCGTTCATGCAAACCTGTCTTTCCGCGAAGCCGGCAGCCGCCGCGCCGATGAGCCAGCAGGACAAGATGAAGGCCTGCAACAAGCAGGCGGGCGACAAGAAAGGCGACGACCGCAAGGCGTTCATGAAGACCTGCCTGTCCTCGTCGGCGCCCGCCAACTGAGCGAGACGCGTAGCCGTTCCTCCAGCCGGCGCCCTGCCTGTCGACGCGGCGCCGGCGCATCGTTCCACCACGCGGCGCTCCGCTCGCCCCCTTCTTCGTAGCCCACCGGCGCAACGCGCCGTTTTCTTCTATGATGGCTGCGGAGACGGCCCTCCCTCACATATAGAACCAATCAAAACGGGGCCGCCATCTTGTCGTTGGTGCTACTGAGCATCGATCGGAGGCAAGGATGGTATCGAAGCACAAAAACCGCTGGTTAAGGCGGTGGTTGCTGGTCATCATATTTTGGGCTGTGCCCGTGGCGATCGTCGCGGTCAACGAGATCCGCGAGGAAATGTCGTACAACGCGGTCGATCTCGAGCGCGCGCTGACCACCTGGAATTTCACTCAGGCGCAGCGCGCCGCCGGCGCGCCCGCGCATTGCCATGGCAACCCCGACGACGCAAAAGCCGCCGGCTGCCCGGCCGACGTGCTGGCCGCCAACGCGCCGCGTCAGCAGGAGGCGATCAACGAATACCGCGTGCGCCGCTCGACGCTGTTCGCGTATCTGTGGCACGCGTTCGTCGGCTATTGGATCGTGCCGGCGGCGATCCTGTTCGCGATCGGCGCGATCATCGGCGTGGTGCGCCGCGCGCTGCGGCGCCCGCCCGCGGTCAAGAGTCCGGTGAATCACGGGTGAGCGGCGGCCGCGCCGCTGGTACTCCGCTGCCATTTGCTGCGTCGAAACAACACTTTCATTTCCATGTCGATGGGCCGCCGCGCCACGCGAAAATCGGTAAAAACAGGCGCATCGCGGGGCTGCGGCGAAGCGTCACCAAAATCGCCGCGCCTCGGGTGCTCGTCTGCTTCGCCTCCTACGAGCTTCGCTCGACGCGTACTTCGACGCCGCCCGGCGGGCCGGTCAAAATTACTGAAAAGCACCTTGCGATTAGCCTCAAACCCTTGTTCCATAAGGCTTTTCGCGTTGCCACGCAACGCGCCTTTTAGACCGGGCTGTGTTATAACTCAGAGGCAACCAGGCGACATCAACACGGTTGCGCCCCGGATCCACCACGGAGAAAAACGATGCAAAGACGACACTTCATGTTGAAGACGACCGCTGCGCTAGCTTTCGGAGGCCTTGCACTCGCCGGGTGCACGACGACGGGCAACACTCCGGACAATGCTCATGTCAACGCCTCGAAACGGCAGTCGATCGACGCCAGCGTCGACGGCACGCTGTCCAGGCTGTTCACGACCGTGCCGGGCTCGCGCGAGCTGGTGTCGAAGGCGCGCGGCGTGCTGGTGTTCCCGTCGGTGATACAGGCGGGCTTCATCGTCGGCGGTCAGTATGGCGAAGGCGCATTGCGAGTGGGCGGCGCGGCGGTCGGCTACTACAGCACCGTGTCGGGCTCGTTGGGCCTGACCGCGGGCGCGCAGTCGAAGGCACTGATCTTCCTGTTCATGACGCAGGATTCGCTCGACAAATTCCGCAACGCGGACGGCTGGTCGGCCGGCGTCGATGCATCGGTCGCGCTCGTGAAGATCGGCGCGAACGGCGCCGTCGACACGACTACGGCCACCGCGCCGGTGCAGGTTTTCGTGTTGACCAACGCGGGTCTGATGGGCGACGTGTCGCTGCAAGGCACGAAGGTCTCGCGGCTGAAGATCTGAGCGCGTTGCCCGGTACGCTTCGCTGAACACCTGCGCGCGTGCATCCCGAGACACGCGCAGGCTTTGCATCCAGATCGCATCGCGACGAAGGCCGCGCGAGGGACCCTGTGTGGGCCATCGCGCGGCCTTTTTTGTTGTGCGGTGTCGACGCCGGCGCTCATACGCCAGAAAACTCAGGCGCGAAAAAAACGGCGCCGCGCATCGCGCACCGCCGTTCTTCGCTTCAACAGTTGCGAACGATCCCGCTTCAAGCGCCCGACGAATCGATCACCTTGAACCGCGAGCGTTTCTGCGCGCGAATCACCGACTGATACGCCTCCACATACTGACGCGCCATCCGGTGCGACGTGAAGCGCTCCTCGAAGCGGCGCCGCACGCCCGCGCGCGGCACCTTGTGCAGCCGGTTGACGGCCGCCACCGCGCCGATCTCGTCCTCGACGATGAACCCGGTCACGCCCTCTTCGAGCACTTCCGGCACCGAGCCGCGATTGAACGCGATCACCGGCGTGCCGCACGCCATCGCCTCGATCATCACGAGGCCGAACGGCTCCGGCCAGTCGATCGGAAACAGCAGCGCATGCGCGCCCGACAGAAACTCTGCCTTCTGATGATCGGCGATCTCACCGATGTACTCGACGTACGGCAGGTCGAGCAACGGCCGGATATCGCGCTCGAAGTATTCGCGGTCGGCCGCATCGACCTTGGCGGCGATGCGGATCGGCATGCCGCAGCGGCCCGCGATGCGGATCGCCGTATCGACGCGTTTTTCCGGCGAAATCCGGCCGAGAAACGCGAGGTACTTCTGCTCGACCGGTTGCGGCGTATAGAGCTGCTCCGGCAGGCCGTGATAGACCGTGGTGAGCCAGCGCGCCTGGGGTAGAGGATGACGCTGCGCATTCGAGATCGAGATCACCGGCACCGAGTTGAAGGTGTCGAACACCGGCTGCTGCTCGGGCAGATCGAGCCGCCCGTGCATCGTCGTGACGAACGGCGTTTCCTGCCGCTTGAATACCGAGAACGAGTAATAGTCGAGATGGAAATGCAGCACGTCGAAGTCTTCGGCCTGGCGACGCACCAGTTCCATCAGCAGCATGTGCGGCGCGACGCGGTCGCGAATGCCCGGATCGAGCCGCAGCGCGCGCGGCCACACCGGTTCGAGCTTCGCGCTCGTGACGGAGTCGCCACTCGCGAACAGCGTCACGTCGTGGCCCTGCTCGACCAGCGCCTCGGTGATGTACGACACGACCCGCTCCGTGCCGCCGTAAAGCTTCGGCGGCACCGATTCGGTCAGCGGGGCGATCTGCGCAATCTTCATATTGTGTCTCCGTGAGCCGGTGGCTGCCGCGCAATCGCGATGCCGTCGGCGACGCCGAGTATGACAGCGCCATGACGTCGGATCAATTCACGCGGTCCCTAAGCGCCGCATGCATCGTCGCTACGGAGGATTATTCCCTGGTGTCGGTGGAAAAGCCGCAGGTCTTGCAATTGCTCGGTGTTGTTACATACGGCTTACATCCGGTGACACGGGGCCGCGCGCTGGCTTTGCGCGGTCTTGCGACTTCATCGCGCCATCACCGCGTCGTCATTTGTGGCCCCCACCCTCGCCCGATCGGCGCACGGGCACGCTGCGCAAATCTCTGAGAAAGCTGTCGCGCCATACACCGAGATCGTTCTCGCGCAGAGCGGCCATGTTGATCTCGTGACGCCGCTGGCGCGCGTCGAGCGGCATCTGCAGTGCGCGCTGCAAGGCTTCGCACATGCCGATCGCATCGTGCGGATTGACGAGCACCGCGCCGGAAAGCTCGGCCGCGGCGCCCGCGAAAATCGACAGCACGAGCACGCCGGGATCGTCTGGATTCTGCGCGGCCACGTACTCCTTCGCGACGAGGTTCATGCCGTCGTGCAACGGCGTGACGAAACCGATCTGCGACTCGCGAAACAGCGACATCAGCTTCCAGCGGTCGTACTGCTGGTTCAGATAGCGGATCGGCGTGTAATCGAGCCCCGAGTAGCGGCCGTTGATGCGCCCGGCCTCGTATTCGAGATCCTGGCGGATCTTCTGATACGTCGCGACGTCCGAGCGGGTCGGCGGTGCGATCTGCACGAGCGTGACGTTGCCGCGCCATTCGGGCGAGCGTTCGAGCAGCAGTTCAAACGCGCGAAACCGCTCGACCAGCCCCTTCGAATAATCGAGCCGGTCGACGCTCATGATCAACTTGCGCCCTTCGAGGCTCTGCTTCAGTTCGAGCACATGCTGGCGGCTTTCGTAGCGCTTGGCCTGCTCGGCGATTTCGTCGGGGAACACGCCGATCCGGTACACGCCGGTGCGCAGCTTGCGCCCGAACGCCTCGACGATGCCGTCGGCGCTGACCGTGCCGCGCGCGTGACGGGTCACGTAGTCGTGGAACGCCTGCTGGTCGGTGGCGGTCTGGAAGCCGAGCAGGTCGTAGCACGACAGCGACTTGACGAGCTCCTCGTGCGGCGGAATGTTGAGCAGGATCTGCGGCGCGGGAAACGGGATGTGCAGGAAGAAGCCGATGCGGTTCGTCACGCCCTCGCTGCGCAGCGCCTCGGCGAACGGGATCAGATGGTAGTCGTGAATCCAGATGATGTCGTCCGGTTCGAGCAGCTTGACCAGCTTGTGCGCGAGCCACGCGTTCACGCGCCGATATCCCGCGTACTCGTCGCGCTCGTAGCGCGCGAGGTCGTTGCGGTAGTGGAATACCGGCCACAGCGTCGCGTTCGAGAAGCCGCGGTAGTACTGGTCGTAGTCCTTGCGTGTGAGGCCGACGGTCGCGAAGGTCACCGCGCCGTCCTGCTCGAGCATCGGCCCCGCGTTGGCGACCGTCTCGCTGACCACGTCGCCGCTCCAGCCAAACCAGACGCCGCCTGCATCCTTGAGCGCGCCAAATACGCCGACGGCCAGTCCGCCCGCCGATCCCTTGGTCTCCGTCGGCGTCGCGACGCGATTCGACACGACGATCAATCGGCCCATAGTGCATGTCCTCCATTTCTTGCGCTGCGCCGCGCCGACTGCGCGGGCGTGGTGCGCCCGTAAAGAGCAATCGGTGTGCCCGGGCATCGTTGGGCGTGAGCGCGCTCGGCATTCGCGGCGCGCGATTCGTGATTGGCGCCCGGCGACGCGTGGCTAAGCCTGCTCCTTCGCCTTCTGCGGGACCTCGCCGGTGCCAGTGCGGCTGAGGCGGCTCGCCACCGGATCGGCTTCCGTATGCGCGGCGGTGCTGCCGGCGGGCGCCTGGCGGCTGCGCGGCAGCCAGTCGATCGGGCCAGCGCCGCTCGTCTCGAGTTCCGCCGACACCTCCGCACGCGCCCGCGGCAGGTATTCCGGGTAATGCCGGTGCACGAAATCGAGCAGCCCTTCGCGCACGCGGCAGCGCAAATCCCACGCAAGGCCGGAATCGGGCGCGCTGACGAGCGCGCGCAACTGCATCGCGCGCTCGGTGCAGTCCGTCACCTGCAGCACCTGCACGCGGCGGTCCCACTCGGGCGCATTCTCGACGATGCGCGCGAGCTCCTCGCGCAGCGGCGCGAGCGGCATCCGGTAATCGACGAACAGGAACACGGTGCCGATGATCTGCGAGCTGTTGCGCGTCCAGTTCGTGAACGGGTTTTCGATAAACCATTGCAGCGGCACGATCAGGCGGCGCTGGTCCCACAGCCGCACCGACACGTAGGTACCGGTGATTTCCTCGATGCGCCCCCACTCGTTCTGGATTACGACGACGTCGTCGAGGCGAATCGGCTGCGACAGCGCGATCTGCAAACCGGCGATCAGGTTGCCGAGCACCGGCCGCGCCGCGATACCGGCGACCAGACCGGCCACACCGGCCGAAGCCAGCAGGCTCGCGCCGATTTGCCGCACATTGGGCAAGGTCATCAGCGCACCGCCGACACCGATGATCACGATCACGATCATCACCGAGCGCGCGAGCACACGCGCCTGCGTATGGATGCGGCGCGCCTGCAGGTTATCGGCGCTATCGAGCGGATGAGCGCGGATGATCGCTTCGCCGATCGCCGCGGCCGAGCGCACCGACAGCCACGTCAGCGCGGCGATCAGCGCGATGCCGGTGATGTCGCGCACCGGTTCGATGAAGTTGAGGGTATCGGGCGCCTCGGACCAGACCCACGCGAACACGAGGATCACGAGGACGAACAGCGACGGCTTGTCGATATAGCGCAGCACGACGCTCGTCAGCGCATGCGGTCGCGCCAGACGCATCACGACGCGCGCGCCAAGGCGGTGAACGCCGATCGCCACGATCGTCACGAATGCCGTCACGATCAGCGCGCCGAGCCACGTATGCAGCGGCGCGGCGGCCACGCGGTAGAAGTCGTCGATAGTAGGCATAACGGGCATCTTCCTCCGGGCTCGATGAGCGGCGGCGCGCCTGCGGGACTACTGACATCCGGGGGCGCCCCCAGCGGGAGCGACGACCCCGACACCCAAGGCGCTCGACGGCGCCTCAGGCGTTACAACGGGTTCTTCGATGCGCGGCGGTTATCGATCAGCCGCCGCTCTTGCACGGAAACGCCTTGCCGAGACCCAGCGAAATCGCCGTGCTAGCGTTGTAGCCCGCGGCGTTAGGATTCTCGGCGATGTACTTGCGCACGGCGTCGGTCAACTGCGCCGAGCGCGCATCCGGCGGCAGGCAGAAGTACTGGCCGACGCGCGGACCGGTGGTGCCGCCGATCGCGTCGATCGTGTTGAAGATGCCGTCGGCCGCGCCTTCTATGTAGGCCGCGCAGGCGCTACGCGAAGCGATGTCCGTCTTGGTGCACAGCTTGTTGAGGTCGCCTCCCGTAAACGCGGCTGCCGAAAGCGGCAAGGCAAGCGCGCTGGCGAAAATCAATGCCCGCAGCATGGTGTTCCTTTTCCAGGGTTGTTTATCACGCGGTCTTTCTGCCGCGTCCGGGCGGCGCGCTACGCGGCGCGCCGAAGTCGTCATTCTGCACTGTTTTACACGGCGGCAGCAGGCCCGCTGCCGCGCGGCTCGGACAAAACCGCAGCAAAACGGCAGAGCCTCCCGGGCCCGCCGCACCGCCTGCCGACAGCGTCATTGTTTCTGCTGCTGGGTCTGCTGCATGCGGGCCGTGAGTCCTTCGACGACGTCCGGCTCCTTGTAGGTCTTGGCGAAATCGAGCGCGGTCATGCCGATCTGGTTTTTCACCGACAGGTCCGCGCCGTTGTCGAGCAGCAGCTTGACCGTCGACACGTGGCCGCCGCGCGCGGCCATCATCAGCGGCGTGGTGCCGTTCGGCGAGCCCGTGTCGACGTAGGCCGAGTGGTCGAGCAGAACCTTGACGATGTCGTCGTGGCCGTTGGCGGCCGCGTAGTGCAGCGGCGCCCAGCCCTTCTTGTTGACCTCGGCGTCCTTCGCGATCAGCAGATTCACGAGGTTCAGGTCGCCGACCAGCGACGCCATCATCAGCGCATTCTCGCCGGCCTTGTCCTGAATCTCGATGTCGGTTTTCGGATTCGCGAGCAACGCGGCCGCGACCTTGTCGGATTTCTCGCGCGCGGCGATCACGAGCAGCGGCATGCCCTGATTGTCGACGCTGTTCGGGTCCATGCCCTTCGCGAGCAGCTTGTTGACGCCGCTGACGTCGTCGAACTTGACCGCCTTGATGAGCGTGTCGATCGGCGCTGCATGCGCGGGCACCGCGACCAGCGCCGCGCAGGCGAGCGCGGCGGCGCACGCAAGACGGCGTGCCGGCGCGAGAGCCCGGGCGCCCGGCCCGGCGGACAGCGGTTGGAAAGCAGCGGACGACGTCGAAATATTTTTCATATGGTACTTTAGGAAAGCTTCCTATCTCTTTGATGTTACTAGGCTTTTTCAGACACCGGCCGGCGCGGCGATTCCGAACAGCCTGAAGAAGTTTTGCGTGGTTGCGGCGGCCAGCGCCTCGTCCGGCATCTCGCGTTGCTGCGCGATGAAGCGTCCGACATAACTGACGTACGCAGGTTCATTCGGCTTGCCGCGATACGGCACCGGCGCCAGATACGGCGAATCGGTTTCGATCAGCAGACGCTCGAGCGGCACGCGGCGCGCGACCTCCTGCACATCGGTCGCGTTCTTGAACGTGACGATGCCCGACAGCGAAATGTAAAAATTCTGCGCAAGCGCCTGCTCGGCGATGGCCCACGGTTCGGTGAAGCAATGCATCACGCCGCCCGGCACGCCCGCGCGCTCCTCGGCCATGATGCGCAACGTATCTTCCGACGATGAACGGGTGTGGATGATGAGGGGCTTGCCGGTCGCGTGCGCGGCGCGGATGTGCGTGCGAAAGCGCTCGCGCTGCCACTCCATGTCGGCGATCGAGCGGCCTTCGAGGCGGTAGTAGTCGAGCCCGGTTTCGCCGATCGCGACGACCTTCGGGTGCTCGGCCAGTTCGACCAGTTCGGCCACGCTCGGCTCGCGCATGTGCTCGTGATCGGGATGCACGCCGACCGACGCGTACACGTTGTCATGGCGGCTGGCGATATCCAGCACCGACGGCAGCGTTTCGAGGTCCACTGACACGCACAGCGCGTGCGACACCGAATGGCTGCGCATGTTTTCGAGCACTTGCGGCAGACGGTCCGCGAGTCCTTCGAAGTTGATGTGGCAGTGTGAATCGACAAACATGGTCAGGTCCTGCGAAAAAAGGGCTTTGCGGCCGGGCGACGGCGTGGCCGGGGCCACTTGGGACGGCTCAGATAGCGTGCTCAGGTAGCGTGCTCAGGTAGCGTGCTCACGTAGCTTGCTTAGGTAGCGTGCTCAACTCGCGTGCGCAACTCGCTTGCCAAGAATCACCAGATCACGCTCGACGCCGTCCAGCACCGCGACGCGCGGCAGCGTGCCCCATGCGTCGAAGCCGAAGCCGCGGAACAGCCGTACGCTCGCTTCATTGTGACCGAACACGAAGCCGAGCACCGTGTCGATGCCAAGACCCGGTGCCGCGTCGAGCGCCGCCGCCAGCAACTGCTTGCCGAGACCCTGGCCGCGCGCGCTTTCGTCGAGATAGATGCTGACTTCGGCGGTGCGCTGGTAGGCCGGACGCCCATAAAAATCGGAAAAGCTCAGCCACGCGATCACGCGGCCCGCCTGCTGCGGATCTTCGACCACCCACAGCGGCCGCTTCTGCGGGCCGTGCGCATGAAACCATGCATGCCGGCTCTCGATGCTGATCGGTTCGAGGTCCGCAGTGACCTGACGCGACGGAATCGTCGAATTGTAGATGGCGACGATCGCGGGCAGATCGTCGAGCGTGGCGTCGCGGTAGGAAAGGCTCATGGTGGCTTGGCTTGAATGGAATGAGACGGAAGGCTGTCTGGCTGCGGGCTCACGCAAACAGCGCGCGATAGCCGATGAACAGTTCCTCGAACACGAGCCGCGGGTTGAGCGGATGGTTTTCGACCGCGCGCTGGCGCGTGACGGTGCGCAGAAAGCGTGCGAATGCATTGGCGTCGGCCTGCGCGGCGCAGCGCGCGAGCGCGGCCGACGCCTGCGGGAAATAGCGCGGCGCGCCAGCGGTGCGCTGCGCGAGCAGATCGTACATCCAGCGCTGCAGCCAGCCGAGCACGAGCGGCACCGGCAGCTTCTGCAGCGCCTCGCCACAGGCGAATGCGTCGCAGCCGGCGCCGGCCGCGAGCTGCTTGAGCGTCCAGTCGCGCAGCGGACGGTTCTCGTCGCTGGCGAGCGCGAGCGCGGCGAGCGGCGCGCCGCCCGCTGCGGGGCGCAGGGGGGCGGCGTATTCGAGGCGTGGGGGGGGGACCCACGGCGCGGCGGTGTCCGGCGCTGGCACGCTCATCGGCCACTGACGGCAGCGGCTGATGATGGTCGGCAGCAAACGGTCGATGCGCGCCGACACCATCAGGAACACGACGCCCGCGGGCGGCTCTTCGAGCGTCTTCAGCAACGCGTTGGCGGCCGCGACGTTGAGCGCCTCGGCCGGATACAGCACGACCACGCGCGCGCCGCCGCGGTGCGAACCGACGCCGACGAAGTCGAGCAGACCGCGGATCTGTTCGATCTTGATTTCCTTGCTCGGCGTGCGGGTCTTCTTGCCTTCGTCGCCATCGGCTTTTTCGGCCTTGTCGTCGGCGCCGTTCGCGGCGTTCGCGAGACCGGCTTCGGCGGCGAGCGCCTCCGGCACGACGATGCGGTAGTCCGGATGATTGCCCTGCACGAACCAGTTGCAGGCCGCGCACGCGCCGCACGGCTCGCCGTTCGGCAGCGGCGCCTCGCACAGCAGGCCCTGCGCGAGGTCCTGCGCGAAGCGCAGCTTGCCGATCCCCGCCTGGCCGTGCAGCAACAACGCGTGCGGCCAGTGGCCGCGCAGCTGCTGCAGGCGGTTCCAGTCATCGGCTTGCCACGGATAGATCATCGTTTGTCTTTTTGAATCAATTGGTTGCACGCGTTACTTCAGCTGGCGAATCAGCTTGTCAGGTGGTTATAAGAATCAGCTATATCATCTTGAAATCAAAGAGTTGCGATCAACTCTTCAAGCTGCTTCTGAATTCGCACGATGCTCTGCGAAGAGTCGATGATAGCGAATCGAAGCGGCGCTTCTTCGGCGCGGCGCATGTATTCGGCGCGCGTGCGCTCGAAAAACGCCGCCGACTCGCTCTCGAAACGATCCGGGTTGCGCGCCGCGCTGCGCCGCTCGTTGGCGACGGCGGGCGGCAGGTCGAACAGCACGGTCAAATCCGGCTGGAAACCACCCTGCACCCAGCGCTCGAGCGTCTCCAGCTTGTCGCGCGGCAGGCCGCGGCCGCCGCCCTGGTACGCGAAGGTGGCGTCGGTGAAACGGTCGGACAGCACCCAGTCGCCGCGCGTGAGCGCCGGCTCGATCACCTCGGCCAGATGCTGGCGGCGCAGCGCGAACATCAACAGCGCCTCGGTTTCGAGGTCCATCTTCTGATGCAGCACGATCTCGCGGATTTGCTCGCCGAGCGGCGTGCCGCCGGGCTCGCGCGTCATCACCACTGAGCGGCCGCTCGGCGCGAGCTTCGCCTCGAGGCGTTCGCGGAACCAGCCCAGATGGGTGGTCTTGCCCGCGCCGTCGATGCCTTCAAACGTTATGAATTTGCCGCGCGCCATCATTGCCCTCGAATGTATTTGTCCACGGCTTTGTTGTGTTCGCCGAGGGTGTCAGAAAAGATGCTGCTGCCGTCGCCGCGCGACACGAAGTACAGCGCGCTGCTTGGCGCCGGGTTCATCGCCGCCTGCAGCGACGCGACGCTCGGCAGCGAGATCGGCGTCGGCGGTAGGCCCATCCGGGTGTAGGTATTGTAGGGAGTGTCGGTCTGCAGGTCTTTCTTCCTGATGCGGCCGGCGTAGCTGTCGCCCATCCCGTAGATCACCGTCGGGTCGGTCTGTAGCGGCATGCCCGCGCGCAGACGGTTGGCGAACACGGCGGCGACGAGTGCCCGGTCGGACGCCTTGCCGGTTTCCTTTTCGATGATCGACGCCATCGTCAGCGCGTCGTACGGCGTCTTGTACGGCAGGTTCGGCGCGCGCGCGAGCCACGCTTCGTCGAGACGCACGCGCATCAGCCGGTACGCGCGGCGGTAGATGTCGAGGTCGCTAGTGTCCTTGTCGAACAGGTAGGTGTCCGGGAAAAACAGCCCTTCGCCGTTGCCGATCGACGCCTCGGGCGCGCCGATTGCGCTCAACAGATCGGCGTCGCTCATGCCGAGCGTGTCGTGTTTCAGCGCGGGATTCGCGTCGAGCTCGGCGCGCATGCGCTTGAAGGTCCAGCCTTCGATGATCGTCGCCACGTATTCGTTGACGTCGCCGCGAGCGATTTTCTGCAGCACCTCGTAGGGGGTGATGCCGCTCTTGAACTCGTAATTGCCGGACTTCAGGTCGCTTTGCAGGCCGAGCAGCCGCGTCATCGCGATGAACAGCTCGGGTTCGACCGGCACGCCGCCGCGATTGAGCTGCAGCGCGACGCTGCGCAGGCTGCTGTGCGGTTTGACGGTGACGTCGAGTTGCGCCGGGGTCAATTCGAGCGGGCGGGTGGCCCAGAAGTATCCAGCGGCGATGGCCGCCGCGGCCAGCACAACGACGAGCGCGCCGGCTGCGAAACATTTCTTGAAAAGGGTCATGCGAAACGTGACTGGGTTGGACTGAATATAATAACTGTTTGCCTTAGCCAAAGTCAGAATTGACTGTTCCCGGAATCCATGAACACACCGCTCGTGAACGCCCCTGGTAACGCTTCCGGTCTCGCTCCCACCGCGGCGGCACCCGCCGCCTTGCCCATCCTGCCGCGCCCGTCGGCCGAAGAATTCGCTGCCGTGCTGGAGCACGGCGCGTACATGCCGCTGTCGCAGTTCGGCGTGATCGACACGACCGGCGACGACGCGGCCAGCTTCCTGCACGCCCAGCTGACCAACGACGTCCAGCATCTCGATGCCGCGAACGCGCGCCTCGCCGGCTACTGCTCGGCCAAGGGCCGGCTGCTCGCGTCGTTCCTAAGCTGGCGCAGCGGCGACACGATCCGCCTGCTGGTATCGAAAGACGTGCAGGCCGCTGTGCAAAAGCGCCTGTCGATGTTCGTGCTGCGAGCAAAAGCCAAGCTCGTGGACGCGAGCGGTGAACTCGCGGTGGTCGGCCTCGCGGGCGACGTGCGCGGCGCGCTGTCCGGCGTGTTCGACGCGCTGCCCGACGGCGTGCACGTGCAGGTCGACGGCACCGCGGGCACGCTGATCCGCGTGCCGGACGCGTTGGAGCGGCTGCGCTATCTGTGGATCGGACCGAAGGCGCAGGTCGAAGCGCTGCTGCCGTCGCTGGACGGCAAGTTGAAGCGCGTGTCGCCGGCCGTTTGGGACTGGCTCGACATCCGCGCGGGCGAGCCGCGCATCACGCAGCCGGTCGTCGAGCAGTTCGTGCCGCAAATGGTCAACTTCGACGTGCTCGGCGCGGTCAATTTCCGCAAAGGCTGCTATCCGGGTCAGGAAGTGGTCGCGCGCAGCCAGTATCGCGGCACGATCAAGCGGCGCACGTCGCTCGCCAACGTCGCCGGCGAGCTTGATACGGTGCGCCCCGGCGCCGAGCTGTTCCACTCGGACGATCCTGGCCAGCCGTGCGGGATGATCGTCAACGCGGCATCGGCACACGGCGGCGGCGTCGATCTGCTGGTCGAGATCAAGCTCACGGCGCTCGACAGCGGCAGCGTGCATGTCGGCGCGGCCGACGGCCCCGCGCTGCGCTTCCTGGCGCTGCCCTACGGGCTGCCGGCCGAGGTCTGATCGTTGGGCAGGTAAGAAGCGGCGCAATCGGGCGCCGTTTTTTATTGGCTGCTTTATTCTCGTCTGATTTTTGTCGCTTTCTTTGCCGTCTGCCTTTGCGGCATCAGGCGGCCGCCCCATGCTCTGAACGGGAGATGCTCCCCGATGTGCCTGATCGTTTTCGACTGGCGACCCGATGCGGTCGATGGTCCGCTGTTCACGCTCGCCGCGAATCGCGATGAGTTCTTCCGCCGCACGGCCGAGCCGATCGGCTGGTGGCGCGACGCGCCGGGCGTGCTGGCGGGCCGCGATCTCGTGGGCGGCGGCACGTGGCTCGGGCTGTCGCGCGACGGCCGCTTCGCCGCGCTGACCAATTACCGCGCGCCGGGCGAAATGCGCGCCGATGCGCCGACCCGCGGCACGCTCGTCAGCAATTGGCTCACGAGCGCCGCGCGGGACACCGACGGCCATCCGCACGAAACGCCGCTCGCCTATCTGGAGCACGTCGCGCAAAGCGGCGACATCTACAACGGCTTCAACCTGTTGGTCGGCGACTGGACGCGCCGTGAGCTCGCGTGGTACTGCAATCGCGGCGCCGTCGACGCAAATAGTGGCCCCGCGCTGCTCGCGCCCGGCACGCACGGCATCTCGAACGCGGTGCTCGACACCGCGTGGCCGAAGCTGGTCAGAAAGCGCGGCGAGCTCGGCACGCTACTCGCGCGCAATGCAATGCCGCCGCTCGAACGCCTGATCGACCTGATGCGCGATCCGCGGCTCGCGCGCGACGACGAATTGCCGTCGACCGGTATTCCGCTCGAACGCGAGCGCGTGCTGTCGGCGGCATTCATCGAATCGCCGGAATACGGCACGCGCAGCACCACCGCGCTGCGCGTCGCCGCCTATGGCGACGTGATCGGCGTCGCGGTCGCCGAGCGCAGCGACGACAACGGCTCGCACCGCATCGTGCGGCCCGGCGATTTCGAGCGCAGCTTCGCGTTCAACGTCGAGCGCGACCGGATGAGCGTGGCGTGATCGTTTGATCGGCGCCTTGCCGGCGCATTCGCCGCCGGCCGCTCACCGCTTGGCGACACCTACCCTCACCCGATGTCGAATGCCGCGCGCAACGCCGCCGCGGCATCCGCATGCGCCTCTCCGACTTCGGGCACGAAGCCGCCCATCTTGAAGAACTCGTGGATCATGCCGGCGTAGCGCTTGAGCGTCACCGGATTGCCGAGCGCGCGTAGTTTTTCCGCATACGCATCGCCCTCGTCGCTGAGCGGATCGTATTCGGCGGTCGCGATCCACGCGGGCGCGACGCCGCGAAAATCCGGCGCGCCGCGCGCGCCGTCGAGCGGCGCGAAACGCCAGTCGTCGCGATCACCGCTATCGCGCAGGTAGTGCTCGAAAAACCACTGGATCGTGTCGCCCGACAGCAGGAAGCCGTCGGCGAGGCGTGAGTGCGAGTCGGTCTGCTGATGGCCGGTTGTCCCCGGGTAGATCAGCAATTGCAACGCGAGCGCGATCCCGGCATCGCGCGCAAGCACCGCGCAGACCGTCGCGAGCGTGCCGCCCGCGCTATCGCCGCCGAGCGCGAGCCGGGTGTCGTCGATGCCGAACTCGGCCGCGTGCGCGTGCAGCCAGCTAAGGGCATCGAAGGCATCGTCGACCGCGGTCGGAAACTTGTGCTCGGGCGCGAGCCGGTAATCGACCGATAGCACCGCGCACTGGCCGTCGCGCGCGAACATCCGGCACAGCGCATCGTGCGTGTCGACGCTGCCGACCGTGAAGCCGCCGCCGTGGTAGTACACGAACGCCGGCAGCGGCTCGGCCCAGTTCGGCTCGACCGGGAAGTACAGGCGCGCGCGGATCGTCGCGCCGTCGCGCGTCGGCACCCGCAGGTCTTCGACGGAAAACATCGGCGCGCGCGGGATCTCGAGGATCGGCGCGCTTTTCTCGTACGACGCGCGCGCCGCTTGCGCGCTCATCTGGTGATACTGCGGGCGTTTGGCCCGCGCGATCATGTCGAGCACCTGCTCGATCGTTGGATTCAGCGGCATGGTTTCAGCAACGTGATGCGCACAGCGCAGCGCGGCGCGCGGTGCGCCAATTGTTGTGAGGACCCGGTGTAGCGGCCACGCAGCCGGCCGCTACTCCGCGTTCTTCACCTCGGGTTTCAGCGACATCGGATCGGACGGCTCGCGCAACTGTTCGATATCCTCGTGACGCAGCTTGACCGTCGCCATGATGCCCGGGTGCGTGATGATATAGAAACGCCGCGCGGCGATCGCCTCGAACGCCAAGTCGGCGACATCGTCGGCGCTGAGCTTGCCCGACTGCACCGCACGCTGCAACTGCTTGGCCGCAGCGATCTGCGAGCGCGTCGGCCGGCTTGCGTTGCGCAGTTCGTCCGGACGCGCGCGCTCGGCGTCCGCGATGCCGGTCGGCACGAAGGCGGGACACAGCAGCGAACAGCCGACCTCGCCGCCCGTGCCGGCCTGCGCGAGCTTCAGGTCGTGATACAGCGTCTCGGTCAGCGCCACCACCGCATGCTTGGACGCGTTGTAGATGCCCATCGCCGGCGGCGCCAGCAGCCCCGCGACCGACGCCGTGTTGACGATATGCGCGGGCTCGTTCTGCGCGAGCATGAGCGGCGCGAACACGCGCACGCCGTGCGCGACGCCCATCACGTTGACGCCGAACACCCACGACCAGTCGTTGGCCGAGCTTTCCCACAGGAAGCCGCCGGTGCCGACGCCCGCGTTGTTGAACAGCAGGTGGACCTTGCCGAACGCGGCGAGCGCGGCTCGCGCGAGCGCCTCGACCTGCGCGGCGCTCGATACGTCGGTCGGCACGGCGATCGCTTCGGCGCCGCCTTCGCGCAATGCGTCGACGGTCTGCGCGAGCTGCTCGGCGTTGACGTCGGCGAGCACGAGCTTCATGCCGAGCGCCGCGCCCTTGTGCGCGAACGCGCGGCCGAAGCCGCTGCCCGCGCCGGTGATCACCGCCACCTTGCCTGCGAATTCGAACATCTAGTGACTCCCTGTTTGAGTGGCGGCTGGCCGTTGCGTGATGAGGTCGTACTCAGATCAGCTTGACCAGTTGCTTGCCGAAGTTGCGGCCCTTCAGCAAGCCGATGAATGCCTCGGGCGCGGCGTCGAGCCCTTGCGCGATCGTCTCGCGATAGTGCAGCTTCTTCTGCGCGACGAGCGTGCCGAGCTGCTTGAGCGCCTCCGGCCACACGTCCATATGTTCGCTGACGATGAAGCCCTGCACGAGCAGCCGCTGCGTCAGCATCAGCGACGGATGCCTGAGCGGCAGCGGCTGGCCGTCATAGCCCGCGATGAAGCCGCACAGCGCGATGCGCCCGAACGCGTTCATGCGCGCGAGCGTCGCGTCGAGCCCCTCGCCGCCGACGTTCTCGAAGCAGCCGTCCACACCATCGGGCGTCGCGGTTTTCAGGTCCTGGTACAGGTTGCCGGCCTTGTAGTCGACGCAGGCGTCGAAGCCGAGCGTGTCGACCACGTAGCGGCACTTGTCCGCGCCGCCCGCGATGCCGACCGCGCGCGCGCCGGCCACCTTCGCGAGCTGGCCGACCACGCTGCCCACCGCGCCGCTCGCCGCACTGACGACCACCGTCTCGCCCGCCTTCGGCGCGATGATGCGGTTCAGCCCGTACCACGCGGTGACGCCCGGCATGCCGACCGGGCCGAGATACGCGGACAGCGGCACGTGCGTGTCGTCGACCTTCTGCATGCCCGCGCCGTTCGAGGTGCCGTACTCCTGCCAGCCGAACATCGCGACGACCTTGTCGCCGACCGCGAACTTCGGATTCCTCGTCTCGACGACCTCGCCGACCGTGCCGCCGATCATCACCTCGTTCAGCGGCTGCGGCGGCGCGTACGACTTGCTGTCGTTCATGCGTCCGCGCATATACGGATCGAGCGACAGATAGTGGTTGCGCACTCGTACTTCGCCGTCGGCGAGCGGCGCCAGCGGCGTTTCGACGAGCTTGAAGTTATCGGGCGTGGCTTCGCCGTGCGGGCGCGAAACCAGCAGCACCTGGCGATTGATCTGGGCCATGAAGTCGTCTCCTTGGATTGTCGGGGATTGACCTGCATTCGTCGAATCCAGGTCGGAAGTTGATTGCGATGAGGGCTCAGTCGCTCGGACCGGGCCTGGCCGCCGGGTCGCTGCGCAGACGCTGACGCCTGACGTCGCGGCCCACCGCGAGGCGGCGCATGTACTTGAAGGTGCCGAGCGCCTTGGCGACGAAGTGACCTTCGCTGTCGCGGATCTCGCCTTCGCAATAGGCCATCGTGGTCGAGCGATGCAGCACGCGGCCGGTCGCGCGCAACTCGCCGCGCCCCGGCTGCATGAAGTTGACCTTCATCTCGACGGTGACGACGCCGACGCCGTCGCCCGCGAGACTGCGCGCGGCCATCGCGAGCGCGACGTCGGCGAGCGTCATCGTGACCCCGCCGTGCGCGACGTCCCATGTGTTCATATGATCGGGTTGCAACGGCAGCACGACTTCGCTGACGCCATCGGCGGCGCGCAGCAACTGCGCGCCGAGACGGTCGATGAAGGGGCTTTCCGGCAACGATGGGTTGCCCGTTGGGGCGGAAGTGGTTGGATCGGTCATGGCGGTGTCTGGAGTTCGTGGCCGGCAACCTCGGAAATCGATTCGCCGCGTCCCGGCACTCCGCGAGGTGTACGCATTGGCGCTAAATGGGAAATTCTACCGGCTATCGCGTGGCTCCATCCGCCTCATTGCGCTCCGTCATGCGCGTCGCCAACCGCCCCAATCGGCGTACCGCTTCATCGACCAGATCGAGCTCCGCGCTCGGGCAACTCAGACGGATGAAACGATCGAAGCGCCCGGTGTTCGAAAACACGGTCCCAGGCATGACGCGGATGCCATCATCCAACGCCGCCTCGAAAAACGCGGCCGACGACAACCCGTGCGGCAACTCGACCCAAAAGAACATGCCGCCGCGCGGCGACGTGAAGCGCGTGCCATCGGGAAACGCCGCGGCGATCCCCGCTGCCATGCGCTCGCGCTGAAGCCGCAGGCTCTCGCGTAAGCGCCGCAAATGCCGGGCGTAGGCGCCCGTCCCCAGAAACCCGGCGAGCACGACCTGCGCAAGCTGATCGTTATGTCGCGACTGCGCGAACTTCAGCATGCCCACGCGTGGATGCCAGCGCCCGCCATTGATCCAGCCCACCCGCATGCCCGGCGCAAGTGTCTTGTTGAACGACGTGCAATGGATCACGGTGCCGTCGGTGTCCCAGGCCTTCAGTGAGCGGGGAGACGGTTCTCCATCGACGAGATCGCGATACGGATCGTCTTCGATCAGCGCGACGCCGGCACGCGCGCACAGCTCGACGACACTTGCCTTGTTGGAGTCGGGCATCACGCTGCCGAGCGGATTCTGCAGGTTCGGCACCACGACCACGGCCTTGATGTCGCGATGATTTTGCAAAGCGAAGTTCAGCGCTTCGACGGAAAGGCCCGTGCTCGGGCTCGCCGGAATTTCGAGCGCGCGCAGTCCGAGGCTCTCCAGTACCTGCAGCAGGCCAAAAAACACGGCGATTCGACCGCGACGGTGTCCCCGGGCTGCGTCACCGCGCGCAACGCGAGGTTCACGGCCTCGATGCCGCCGTGCGTCATGATGATCTCATCCGCGCCGATCTCGATGCCGCCTTCGAGCGCACGCCGCGCGATGATCGCGCGCAAAGCCGGATCGCCGAAGTCAGGGCCGGCCGAGGTCAGCAGCTTGGGCTCGCGGCGCAACGCGCGCATGGCTGCCTGCTGTAGTGCATCGGTCGGATAGAGATCGGGCGCCGCGGTTGCGCCACCGAGATTGAGCGCCTGCGGATAGCGCTGGTACTTCGACACGATCGCCGAAATCGTCGCATGGATGCCGACGAACTGCGCCTCGCCCGGCGGCATCGTCAGATCCGGTTCGGAGGCATTGGGCAGCACCGTGGCGGGCACCCGCACGAAATAGCCTGAGCGCGGCCGCGCATCGATCAACGCGTCGCGCTCGAGCACACGGTAGCTCTCGGTCGCGGTCGCGAGGCTCACGCCATGCCGCTGCATGAACGCACGCATCGACGGCATGCGGTCGCCTGGGCGCAGCACGCCGTTGCCGATCGCGCGGCGATATTGATCGGCCAGTTGCCGATAAAGAGGCTGGCGGTCCGCTGAAGGGGCAGCGAACGCGTCGCGCGGTTCGAAGGTCAGTTTGCTCATACGCCGATCGTGCGGACAGTCCGCGCGGAACAACAGATACACAACGGCACGATTGGGACCGATACAGCACGGCGAAAGCTTTCGCTGTATCGGTTCCGATCGTCGATGGATGTCGCTGTTCGCACGTTAGTGGACTCAATAAGCTGTACCGCATGAAAACGAATCGAAGGAAAGCGTGATGCCCGTTCCGACCTGCGCTGTCATCCCGGCTCGCCCTGCTCCATTACGCCTCGCGCGCGACCAGGCCGCGATGCTCGATCTGAACGCCGGGGCCACGATCGTGGCCGTCGAAGGCGATCTCGAACTCGAATTTCGCGATCACGCGCTCGCGTGGCTCGGCAGCGCCGTACCCCGTACGTCGATCATCGTGCGCGATGGTGAGCATTTCATCACCGGCCAACGCGGCGTCATGTCGATCCGCGCGTCGCGCGCGGGCGCTGCGGTGCTGATCGCGCGAGCTTCGCCCGGCAATGCAGCGGAACTTCGCGAACTCGTGCGTCGAACCGTCCGGCGTCTCGCTGGTGTCGTCGCGAGATCGTGGCGGCGTACTGCCTGAACTCCGACTCGATCGCCAAAATCGACGCCTCGCCGCCAGTTAGAATGCGTGACCAACCGCTTCCTGCTTCGAGGTGCCGGTCATGTCCTTCCCACGCACGCGGCGTTTCAGCCGTTTCGCCACCTTCGTACGCTATTTCCACCTCGCCTGCGCGATCACGCTGACGCTTGGCGCATGCGCCGGCCTGCTCGGCGGCGATGCGTTGCGCGTCAACGTCGCCGGCATCGAGCCGCTGGCCGGCGAAGGCCTCGAGATGCGCTTCAACCTGAAGCTGCGCGTGCAGAACCCGAACGATTCCGCAGTGAGCTTCAACGGCATCGCGGTCGATCTCGAACTGAACGGCAAGCCGTTCGCGAGCGGTGTCAGCGACCAGAGCGGCACCGTGCCGCGCTTCGGCGAAACCGTCGTCAGCGTGCCGCTGACCGTGCCCGCGTTCGCCGCGGTTCGCCAGGCGCTCGGGCTTGCGGGCATCGCGCAGTCCGGGCAGGTTCCGTACCGGCTGCAAGGCAAACTCGCGGGCGGCCTGACCGGCACGACACGCTTCACCGATCAGGGCATGTTGACCCTGCCGGGCATGGCGTCGCAGTAGACACGAACACGGCGGATAAAAACAAGGCGCCGCGGGTCCGACATTGTCCGTCGTCGCACCGCGGCGCCCGTCTTCTTGAGGCGCGTTCGCGCCCGACTTACGCGATCTCGAACAGACCCGCGGCGCCCTGCCCGCCGCCGATGCACATCGTCACGACGACGAACTTCACGCCGCGCCGCTTGCCTTCGATCAGCGCATGGCCGACGAGCCGCGCACCCGATACGCCATACGGATGGCCCACCGCGATCGCACCGCCGTTCACGTTCAGGCGGTCGTGCGGAATACCGAGCTGGTCCGCGCAATAGAGCACCTGCACCGCGAACGCTTCGTTCAGCTCCCACAGGCCGATGTCCTCGACCTTGAGGCCGGCCTTCTGCAACAGCTTCGGCACCGCGAACACCGGGCCGATGCCCATTTCGTCGGGCTCGCAGCCAGCCACCGCGAAGCCGCGGAAAATGCCGAGCGGCTGCAGCCCTTCGCGTTCGGCCAGCGTCGCGTTCATCACGACGCAAGCCGATGCGCCGTCCGAAAACTGGCTCGCGTTGCCCGCGGTGATCGCGCCGCCCGGCAGCGCGGTGCGAATCTTCGACACGCCTTCGAGCGTCGTGTCGGCGCGGATGCCTTCGTCGCCGCTGACGGTCACTTCCTTCGTGTAGAGACGGCCGCTCGCCTTGTCGGCGACACCGGCGAGCACCGTCAGCGGCACGATCTCGTCGTTGAACCTGCCGGCTTCGAGCGCGGCCGCCGCGCGCTGCTGCGAGCGCACGCCGTATTCGTCCTGGCGCTCCTTCGAGATCGAGTAGCGCTTCGCGACGTTCTCGGCGGTCTGCAGCATCGACCAGTAGATTTCCGGCTTGTGCTCGGTGAGCCAGCCGTCGGTCATCATGTGCTGGTTCATCTCGTTCTGTACGCACGAGATCGACTCGACGCCACCCGCGACGTACACGTCGCCCTCACCGGCGATCACGCGTTGCGACGCGAGCGCGATCGTCTGCAATCCCGACGAGCAGAAACGGTTCACGGTCATGCCCGGCACGCTGACCGGCAGGCCCGCGCGCAACGCGATCTGACGCGCGATGTTGCCGCCCGTCGCGCCTTCCGGATTCGCGCAACCCATGATCACGTCCTCGACGCGCGCCGGGTCGAGCTTCGCGCGCTCGACCGCGGCCTGCGTCACGTGGCCGCCGAGCGTCGCGCCGTGCGTCATGTTGAAACCGCCCCGCCACGATTTGGCGAGGCCCGTGCGGGCGGTGGATACGATTACGGCGTCAGTCATGGGTGTCTCCAATTGCAATATCGAAGTGGCGCGCCGGCTCCCTGCCGTGCGTTCAAAAGCGCATCACCGCGCCGACTCTGTCGTTTGATGCGAGCCGCTGCGGGCGTCACCCGCAGCGCTCGATTCGTGTGCTGAAGTGGGCCGTGCTCAGCCGTTGAAGCCGCGACCTTCGGCCGCCAGCTTCGCGATGCTCGGCGCGAGCTTCCACGCGTCGCCGTTCGGCCGCGCCGCATAGCGGCGAATCGCGCGCTCGACGTTGTAGAGCCCGACCGTATCCGCGTATAGCATCGGGCCGCCGCGATAGAGCGGGAAGCCGTAGCCGGTCAGATAGACCATGTCGATATCCGACGCCTTCGACGCGATGCCTTCTTCGAGAATCTTCGCGCCTTCGTTGACGAGCGCGAACACCAGACGCTCGACGATCTCCTCGTCGCTGATCTTGCGGCGCTCCGAGTGGATTTCATTCGAGTACTCGACGATCATTTCGTTGACCACGCCGGACGGATACGCGTTGCGATCGCCCGCCTTGTAGTCGTACCAGCCGCCGCCGGTCTTCTGGCCGAAGCGGCCCATTTCGCACAGACGATCTGCGATCTTCGAGTAGTGCATGTCGGGACGCTCGATATAGCGGCGCTTGCGGATCGCCCAGCCGATGTCGTTGCCGGCGAGGTCGCTCATGCGAAACGGGCCCATCGCGAAGCCGAATTTCTCGATGGCCTTGTCGACCTGCGCGGGCAATGCGCCCTCTTCGAGCATGAAGAGCGCCTGACGCAGGTACTGCTCGATCATCCGGTTGCCGATAAAGCCGTCGCACACGCCCGACACCACCGCGGTCTTCCTGATCTTTTTCGCGAGCTTCATCACGGTGGCGAGCACGTCTTTCGCGGTCTCTTTGCCGCGCACGACTTCGAGCAGCTCCATCACGTTGGCCGGGCTGAAAAAGTGCATGCCGACCACATCCTGCGGTCGCTTCGTGAACGCGGCGATTTTGTCGACGTCGAGCGTCGACGTGTTCGACGCGAGGATCGCGCCCGGCTTCGCGACTTCGTCAAGCCGGCGGAACACCTGCTCCTTCACGGCGAGCTCTTCGAACACGGCTTCGACGATCATGTCGGCGTGCTTCAGGTCGTCGTAGGACAGCGTCGGGCTCAGCAGCGCGAGACGCTGCTCCATCACCTCGGCCTTCAGCTTGCCTTTCTTGACGGTCGCCTCGTAGTTCTTGCGGATCGTTGCGAGACCGCGGTCGAGCGCTTCCTGCTTCGTTTCCAGCAGCGTGACCGGGATGCCCGCATTGAGGAAGTTCATCGCGATGCCGCCGCCCATCGTGCCGGCGCCGATCACGGCCACCTGATTGATCTCGCGCACGGGCGTATCGGACGGCACGTCGGGAATCTTGCTCGCGGCGCGCTCGCCGAAGAACGCGTGACGCAGCGCATGGCTCTCCGGCGTCTGCACGAGCGCGATGAAGCATTCGCGCTCGAATGCGAGGCCCTTGTCGAAGCCATCCTTCACGCCAGCTTCGACCGCGTCGATGCACTTATGCGGCGCCGGGAAGTTCTTCGCGATGGCCGCGACGCTATTGCGCGCGAACTGGATGAAACCGGCCGCGTTCGGATGTTCGATCTTGCGGTCTCGCACCTTCGGATGCGGGCCAGCTTGCGCGCCGACCTTGCGCGCGAACGCGAGCGCGGCTTCGGCCAGTTCGGCGGGATTCGCGACGAGTTGGTCGAACAGCCCCGAATCGGCGAGCTTTTCCGACAGCACCGGCGCGCCCGACACGATCATGTTCAGGGATGCTTCCAGACCGATCGCGCGCGGCAGACGCTGGGTGCCGCCCGCGCCCGGCAGGATGCCGAGCTTCACTTCGGGCAGCGCGATCTGCGCGCCGGCCGCGGCGACGCGGTAATGCGTGCCGAGCGCGAGCTCGAGGCCGCCACCCATCGCGACGCTGTGAATCGCCGCGACGACCGGCTTCGCGCTGCCTTCGACGGCCTTGATGACGGTGGCGAGCGTCGGTTCCTGGGTCGCCTTCGGCGTATTGAATTCGGTGATGTCGGCGCCGCCCGAGAAGGCCTTGCCCGCGCCCGTCAGCACGATGGCCTTGATGGCCGAGTCGTTCTGCGCGCGATCGAGCCCTTCGACGATCCCCGCCCGCGTCGACAGACCGAGCCCATTGACGGGCGGATTGTTCAGCGTGAGAACGGCCACGCCGTCATGAGTTGTGTAGTCCACTGCCATCTGCGTGCCTCCGTGCGATCCATCCATTCATTGAGGCGGCGCATGATGCGCCGCCTGTCCGGTTCATCGAGCCTGATTATTGTCAGACTTTCCCGAGCGACGGTCCCGGTGTCAGCGCGCAGAATACACCTAAAAAGCACGAACGTTCAATTTATTATCGAACGGGGTTTCCCCTGGGCCCCGGGCGTCAGCGGACAGTCGCGGCTGTCTTCCAGCGCGGACGGCAGCACGTGGTCGCGGAACAGGTCGCGCAACTTCAGCTTCTGCAGCTTGCCGGTCGCCGTGTGCGGCAGTTCGTCGACGAACACGACATCGTCGGGAATCCACCACTTCGCCACTTTGCCGTCGTAGAACGCCAGCAGTTCGTCGCGCGTGACGTCGTGCCCCGCGCGTTTGACGACGAGGAGCAGCGGCCGCTCGGTCCACTTCGGATGCGCGCACGCGATGCACGCGGCTTCCGCGACCGCCGGATGCGCGATCGCGACATTCTCGAGTTCGATCGAACTGATCCATTCGCCGCCCGACTTGATCACGTCCTTCGAGCGGTCGGTGATGTGCAGGAAGCCGTCGGGGTCGATCGTCGCGACGTTGCCGGTCGGAAACCAGCCGTCGACGAGGGGCGAGTCCTCCTTGCGGAAATACCGGTCGATGACCCACGGCCCGCGCACGTGCAGATCGCCGAACGCGACGCCGTCCCAGGGCAGCTCGCGGCCATCCTCGCCGACGATCTTCATGTCGACGCCATAGATCACATGGCCCTGCTTTTCGAGCAGCTTGCGCTGCTCGGCGAGCGGCCGCTGGCTCTGCTCCCAGTTCAGCTTCGACAACGTACCGAGCGGCGACATCTCCGTCATGCCCCATGCATGGATCACCTGCACGCCGTAGTCGTCCTCGAGCACCCGCAGCATCGCGGGCGGACAGGCGGAGCCGCCGATCACCGTGCGCTCGAGCGACGAAAACTTCGCGCCGGTTTCGCGCAGGTGGTTCAGCAAACCGAGCCACACGGTCGGCACGCCGGCCGAACACGTGACGCGTTCGCTCTCCATCAGTTCGTACAGCGACTTGCCGTCGAGATCCTTGCCGGGGAACACGAGCTTCGCGCCGGTCAGCGGCCCGGCATGCGCGAGGCCCCACGCGTTGACGTGGAACATCGGCACGATCGGCAGCACCGAGTCGCGCGCCGACAGGCTCATCGAGTCGGGCAACGCCGCGCCGAACGCGTGCAGCACCGTCGAGCGATGCGTGTACAGCGCGCCTTTCGGATTGCCGGTCGTGCCCGACGTATAGCAGAGGTACGACGCCTGCTGCTCGTCGAGCGCGGGCCAGTCGAAGCCGCCGTCCTGCCCGTCCATCAGCGTTTCGTAGCACAGCACCGACGTTTGCATCGGCGGCCGATGCGCTTCATCGCACAGTGCGATCCAGCCGCGCACGCGCGGGCACTGCGGCGCGAGCGTGTCGACCAGCGCCGCGAACGTGGTGTCGAACAGCACGTACGCATCGTCGGCGTGATTGATGATGTAGGCGATCTGATCGGGGAAAAGGCGCGGGTTGATCGTGTGACACACGGCGCCGAAGCCGGTGGTGCCGTAATACGCTTCGAGATGCCGGTAGCCGTTCCACGCGAGCGTCGCGACCCGGTCGCCCGATTCGACGCCAAGCGCGATGAGCGCCTGCGCGAGTTGCTTCGCGCGCTTCTCGCAATCGCGGTACGTGTAGCGATGCAGGTCGCCTTCGATGCGCCGCGACACGATTTCGGTGCTGCCGAAATGGCGTGCGGCATGCGCGAGCAACGATGATACGGTGAGCGGCACGTCCATCATCTGGCCCAGCAGCGGCGTCGTCATAAGGCGGGGTCTCCTCGGCTCGTTAGTGTGTCGATGGGGTTGCAGTCGGGTTTGTTGAATAAGTGGTCGTGAAACGGATAGCGCGCCGAACAGCGCGAAGTGCAAGATCGTGGCGGCGTCGTACGCAGCATGGTCCGGACGATGAAGGCGGCCGCCCAGCAGCGCCGCGGGCGCGGACTTACAATATCGGCTAATCCAGAGGCGCTCAACATGTCGTTTTCCCCAAGCTTTGCAGGCTTATCCGCAGCATTGACGGATCTTTCCAACACACTCGCCACACCCCCAGCCAACGCGTTCGCGCGGCTCGGCGGCACCTTCTTCACGCGGCTGCCCGCCGCGCCGCTCGACGCACCCTACCTCGTCGGCTTCTCGGCCGACACCGCCGCGCGGCTCGGGATGCCCGAGGGCATCGAGCGCGAGCAGGGATTCCTCGAGCTGTTCTGCGGCAATGCGACGCGCGACTGGCCGGCCGACGCACTGCCTTATGCGTCGGTGTACTCGGGGCATCAGTTCGGCGTGTGGGCCGGCCAGCTCGGCGACGGCCGCGCGCTCACGCTGGGCGAGCTCGAACACGACGGCGAGCGCAATGAACTGCAGCTCAAAGGCGCGGGCCGCACGCCTTATTCGCGCATGGGCGACGGCCGCGCGGTGCTGCGCTCGTCGATCCGCGAATATCTGTGCTCCGAGGCGATGCATCATCTCGGCATTCCGACCACGCGCGCGTTGTGCGTGATCGGCTCCGACCAGCCGGTGCGGCGCGAGACGATCGAAACCGCCGCGGTGGTCACGCGCGTCGCGCCTAGCTTCGTGCGCTTCGGCCACTTCGAGCATTTCTATGCGAACGATCGCGTCGACGCGTTGCGCGCGCTCGCCGATCACGTCATCGAGCGCTTCTATCCGCATTGCAAGGAGGCCGACGATCCGTATCTGGCGCTGCTCGCCGAAGCGGTACGGTCTACCGCCGATCTGATGGTCGACTGGCAGGCGGTCGGTTTCTGTCACGGCGTGATGAATACCGACAACATGTCGATTCTGGGCCTGACGATCGACTACGGCCCGTTCGGTTTCATGGATGGCTTCGATGCCGGCCACATCTGCAACCACTCCGATACGCAGGGGCGTTATGCCTACCGGCTGCAGCCGCAAATCGCGTACTGGAACCTCTTTTGCCTCGCGCAGGGACTGCTGCCGTTGTTCGGCGAGAAGCACGACGAAAGCGTGCGCGCCGACAAGGCGGTCGAAGAAGCGCAGCACGTGCTCGCGGGCTTCAAGGAGCGCTTCGCGCCGGCGCTCGAAAACCGCATGCGCGCGAAGCTCGGCCTCGAACAGCCGCGCGACGGCGACGACGCGCTCGTGAACCGGCTGTTCGAAGCGATGCACACGAACCGCGCCGATTTCACGCTGACGTTCCGCAACCTCGCGCGCCTGTCGAAACACGATGCGAGCGGCGATGCGCCGGTACGCGACCTGTTCCTCGATCGCGCCGCCTTCGACGCATGGGCGAACGACTATCGCGCGCGGCTGGCCGTTGAGTCACGCGACGACGCTGCGCGCGCCATTGCAATGAATCGTGTGAACCCCAAATTCGTACTTCGCAACCATCTGGCGGAAACGGCGATCCAGCGTGCGAGGGAGAAGGATTTTTCCGAGGTGGAACGGCTCGCGGCCGTGCTGCGTCGTCCGTTCGACGAGCAGCCCGAATACGCGTCGTATGCGGGCCTGCCGCCCGACTGGGCAAGCTCACTGGAAGTGAGCTGTTCGTCATGACGCGCCTTTGCAGTTGAATCGCCACGGCCGTCCCGCCAGAAAACACCGGTACAAACCCGAGACAGGAACCCGACCATGAGCAACCCCGACGATCTCAAGCATGACGCCCCAGCCGTCCAGAAAAGCGACGCCGAGTGGCGCAAGGATCTGTCCGACATCGAATACCAGGTGACCCGGCACGCGGCCACCGAGCGGCCGTTCACGGGCCGCTACAACGATCACTGGGAACGCGGCGTCTACGACTGCGTGTGCTGCGGCACGCCGCTGTTCGAATCGGACACCAAGTTCGACGCCGGCTGCGGCTGGCCGAGCTATTTCCGGCCGATCAACGGCGAGGTGATCGCCGAGAAGACCGACCGCTCGCACGGCATGCTGCGCATCGAGGTGCAGTGCAAGAACTGCGGTGCGCATCTGGGCCACGTGTTCGAGGACGGTCCGGCGCCGACCGGTCTGCGCTACTGCATCAATTCGGCTGCGTTACAATTCGAGCCCAAGTAACGCGGCGCGGCAGCAGCCTTGCCCGCTTCGGGCGCCGGGGCGCGAAACCGCGCGCGGCGCCCTTTCAATGCGGTACCCCCGCTCGTTGGCGGGCACCGCGCACCTTGCACGCCAGGCTGGCGCGCATCAATGTTCGACTCACCGTTCGACTCACTCTCCGACTTCCCGACCAGATAATGAAATTCCTGTTCGATCTGTTCCCGATCATCCTGTTCTTCGTCGCCTTCAAGATCTGGGGCATTTTCACGGCGACGGCAGTGGCGATCGTCGCCACGCTGGTGCAGATCGCGTGGGTGGCGTTCCGCCACCGCAAGGTCGACCCGATGCTGTGGGTGAGCCTCGGCGTCGTCGTGGTATTCGGCGGTGCGACGCTCGTACTGCACAACGACACCTTCATCAAATGGAAGCCGACTGTGCTGTACTGGGCGTTTTCGGTCGCGCTGATCGTGTCGCAGCTCGGCTTCAACAAGAACCTGATCGAAGCGATGATGGGTAAGCAGATCACCCTGCCGCACGCGATCTGGGGCAAGCTGAACCTGATCTGGGCGGTGTTTTTCGTGCTGCTCGGTCTTCTGAACCTGTTCGTCGCGTATCACTACACGACCGATCAGTGGGTCAATTTCAAACTGTTCGGCGCGACCGGGTGCCTGCTCGTGTTCATCGTCGGACAGAGCCTGTGGCTGTCGAAGTACATGAAGGAGGAATGACATGAGCGACCTGTTCATGCACGCCACCACCGCCGAGCGCGCCGCGCTCATCGAGGCGCGCCTCGCGGCCGCGCTCGCACCCGTCGAGTCGATCCGCATCACCGACGACAGCGCGCAGCACGCGGGCCACGCAGGTGCCGCCGCCGGCGGGCATTTCAGTGTCACGATCGTGGCCGTCGCGTTTGCCGGCAAGCCCCGCGTGGCAAGGCATCGCATGGTGTATGATGCGCTGGCCGATGCCATGCAGCGCGGCATTCATGCCCTTGCCATCACGGCCTACACGCCCGAAGAATTTGCTTTGTTGCCCCGCTAGGAACCTTTCGATGACCTTGAAGAAAACCCGCCTCTGGGTATTGCTGGCCGCGTTCGCGGCCGCACCTGCATTCGCACAGAACATCGCCGTGGTGAACGGTACGCCAATTCCGAAGTCGCGCGCCGATGCGTTGATCCAGCAACTGGTTCACCAAGGCCAGCAGGACACGCCGCAGCTGCAGCAGGCCGTGCGCGAAGAGCTCGTGAATCGCGAAATCCTGATGCAGGAAGCCCTGCGTCGCGGGCTGCCGAACCGTCCGGACATCAAGGCGCAAATCGCGGTCGCACAGCAAACCGTCGTGTTGCGCGGGCTGATCGAAGATTTCGTGAAGAACAACCAGCCGACCGACGCCGAAGTCACCGCGCGCTACAACGCGCTCGTCAAGGAAGCAGGCGGCAAGGAATATCACCTGCACCATATCCTCGTCGACAACGAGCAGCAGGCGAAGGACCTGATCGCGAAGATCAAGGCCGGCGCAAGCTTCGAAGATCTCGCCAAGCAGTACTCGAAAGACCCGGGATCGGGCAAGAACGGCGGCGACCTCGACTGGTCGGACCCGAAGGCCTACGTGCCTGAATTCGCGGACGCGGCCACCCATCTGCAGAAAGGCCAGATGACCGACACGCCGGTGCGTACGCAATTCGGCTGGCACATCATCCGTGTCGACGACATCCGCGCCGTCACGCCGCCGCCGCTCGAGCAGGTGCGTGCGCAGATCGTGCAGCAGATCCAGCAGGAAAAGCTGCAGGCGTTCGAAGAGAATCTGCGCAAGAACGCGAAGATTCAGTGAGTGTCAGCGGCGGGCGGATCGTCTTTGGACAGTCTGCCGCCTGGCTCTGAAAAAGCCTGAAAGCAAAAAAGCCGCCCATACAGGCGGCTTTTTTTGTTGCTGCGAGCTTCGCGCAGCGGCGGCGCACTGCCACCGCAAACAGAGGCCGCCGCGCGCGACGGCAGCCCCGTGACCCATCAACCGAGCCAGCGACGCGCGTTCTGGAACACACGCAGCCACGGGCTCGCGTCCGTGCCGATCTCGCCCCAGCCCTGCGGATGCCAGCTCATCTGCACCGCGCGATGCACGCGCTCCATGTGCGGCATCAGCACCGTGAAGCGGCCGTCGGCCGTCGTGACCGACGTGATGCCCTCGGGCGAACCGTTCGGGTTGAACGGATACTGCTCGGTCGCCTGACCACGATGATCGACGTAGCGCATCGCGACCGCGACCTTCGACTTGTCGCCTTGCTGCGAGAAGTCCGCGAAGCCTTCGCCGTGCGCGACGGCCACCGGAATGCGCGAGCCTTCCATGCCCGCAAAGAACAGCGACGGCGATGCCTGCACCTCGACGAGAGAGAAACGCGCCTCGAACTTCTCCGACTTGTTGCGCGTGAACTTCGGCCATGCTTCGGCGCCGGGGATCATCGACGCGAGGCTGCTCATCATCTGGCAGCCGTTGCAGATGCCGAGCGCGAACGTGTCTTCACGACCGAAGAACGCGGCGAACATGTCGGCCAGTTGCGCGTTGAAGCGGATCGTCTTCGCCCAGCCTTCGCCGGCACCCAGCGTGTCGCCGTACGAGAACCCGCCGCAGGCGACCGCGCCCGCGAAATCGGCGAGGTTCGCGCGGCCCGCGAGCAGGTCGCTCATGTGCACGTCGTGCGCGTCGAAGCCGGCGCGATCGAATGCATAGGCCGTCTCCAGATGCGAGTTCACGCCCTGCTCGCGCAGGATCGCGACGCGCGGACGCGCGCTCTTGCCAACGAACGGCGCGGCGACGTCTTCCGCCGGATCGAAACTCAGCACCGGCGTGATGCCCGGGTCGGCCGCGTCGAGCAGCGAATCGTATTCGGCGTCGGCACAGGCGGGGTTGTCGCGCAAACGCGCGATGCGCCAGCTCACTTCACTCCACGTGCGATGCAGTTCGGCACGCGGCGCTTCGTAGACCTTCTTCGCGTCGCGATAGATCTCGATCACGTCGCGCTCGTTGGTCTTGCCGATCACGTGCGAGCACGCCGACAGGCCATGTTCGCGCAGCGCGGCGAGCACCGCGTCGCGATCGGCCGCGCGTACCTGCACGACGGCGCCGAGCTCTTCGTTGAACAGCGCGCGCAGCGTGCGGTCTTCGCGGCGGCCGCTGGTCTGCTTCGCCCAGTCCTTCGCGTCGCCGTAATCCGATTCGTGGTTGGCGTCGAGTACCAGCATGTCGACGTTCAGCGACACACCCGCGTGACCCGCGAACGCCATTTCGCAGACCGTCGCCCACAGGCCGCCGTCCGAGCGGTCGTGGTATGCGAGCAGCTTGCCGTCGCTATTGAGCGACTGGATCGCGCTGAAGAAGCGCTTCAGATCTTCCGGATCGTCGACGTCCGGCACCGTGTCGCCGACCTGCTGCGTGACCTGCGCAAGGATGCTGCCGCCCAGACGCTGCTTGCCGCGGCCGAGGTCGATCGCGATCAGCACCGACTCGCCGACTTCGCTCACGCGCCGCAGTTGCGGCGTCAGATGGCGGCGCACGTCTTCGACCGGCGCGAATGCGGAGATGATCAGCGACACCGGCGCGACCACTTCCTTCGCGACGCCGCGGTCTTCCCAGCGCGTGCGCATCGACAGCGAATCCTTGCCGACCGGAATGCCGATACCGAGCGCCGGGCACAGCTCCATGCCGATCGCCTTGACCGTGTCGTAGAGCGCCGCGTCTTCGCCCGGCGCACCGCACGCGGCCATCCAGTTGGCCGACAGCTTCAGCTTGTCGAGCGACGCGATCGGCGCGGCCGCGATGTTGGTAATCGCCTCGCCGACCGCCATGCGGCCCGAGGCAGGCGCATTGATGACGGCGAGCGGCGTGCGCTCGGACATCGTCATCGCTTCGCCGCTGAAGCCCGCGTAATCCATCGTCGTGATCGCGACATCGGCCACCGGCACCTGCCACGGGCCGACCATCTGGTCGCGCGCGGTCGTGCCGCCGACCGAGCGGTCGCCGATCGTGATCAGGAACGACTTGCTCGCGACCGTCGGATGACGCAGCACGCTCTGCGCGACCTCTTGCAGCGCGAGGCCGGTCACGTCGACCGGTCCGAGCGCGCGCTCGACGCGCGTCACGTCGCGGTGCATACGCGGCGGCTTGCCGAGCAGCACTTCCATCGGCATATCGACCGGCTGGTGCGCGGCTTCGTTCTGCTCTGAATCGATCAGTTTCAGCTGACGCTCGGCGGTGGCCGTGCCGATCACCGCGAACGGGCAGCGCTCGCGCTTGCACATCGCCTCGAACACCGGCAGATCGGCCGGCGCGATCGCGAGCACGTAGCGCTCCTGCGCTTCGTTCGACCAGATTTCGCGCGGCGACAGGCCGCTTTCTTCGAGCTGGATCTTGCGTAGTTCGAACCGTGCGCCCTTGCCCGCACCGTCCACCACTTCGGGGAAGGCGTTCGACAGACCGCCCGCGCCGACGTCGTGAATGCTGAGGATCGGGTTCTTCTCGCCGAGCTGCCAGCACGCGTTGATCACTTCCTGCGCGCGCCGCTCGATTTCCGGGTTGCCGCGCTGCACCGAGTCGAAGTCGAGTTCAGCGGTGTTGGTGCCGGTCGCCATCGAGCTCGCGGCGCCGCCGCCCATGCCAATGCGCATGCCCGGACCACCGATCTGGATCAGTAGCGAGCCTTCCGGCAGATCGTGCTTGTGCGTGTGCTGGTCGGAGATATTGCCGATGCCGCCCGCGATCATGATCGGCTTGTGATAGCCGCGCACGAGGCCCGCGACATTCTGCTCGTAGGTGCGGAAGTAGCCGCCGAGGTTCGGCCGGCCGAATTCGTTGTTGAACGCGGCGCCGCCGACCGGGCCGTCGATCATGATCTGCAACGGCGACGCGATGCGGTCCGGGCGGCCGTACGCTTCCTGCTGGTCGGCGGGATTGCGCTGCGCGAGCGGCTGTGCGGAGTCGCGCGCGTTTTCCCACGCCTCGACGCCGTCCGGCAGTTCGAGGTTCGATACGGTGAAGCCCGTGAGGCCCGCCTTCGGACGCGCGCCGCGGCCGGTCGCGCCTTCGTCGCGGATTTCGCCGCCCGCGCCGGTCGCGGCGCCCGGGAACGGCGAGATCGCGGTCGGGTGGTTGTGCGTTTCGACCTTCATCAGCGTGTGCGTAAGCTCGACGCTGCGACCGTAGTGCTCGGGCAATTCGCTCGCGCCGAGTTCGGCTGGCGTGCGCGGGAACCAGCGCTCGGCCATGCCGCCGACCATGATCGCCGAGTTATCCGAATACGCGACGATGGTGCCCTGCGGGTTCAGCTTCTCGGTGTTGCGGATCATGTTGAACAGCGACATGTCCTGCTTCTCGCCGTCGATCGTCCAGTCCGCGTTGAAGATCTTGTGGCGGCAGTGCTCGCTGTTGGCCTGCGCGAACATCATCAGTTCGACGTCGGTCGGATTGCGCTCGAGTTTCGTGAATGCGTCGACCAGGTAGTCGATTTCGTCGTCGGCGAGCGCGAGGCCCAGTTCCACATTGGCGGTTTCCAGCGCGGCGCGGCCGCTCGCGAGCACGTCGACCGTTTGCAGCGGCTTGGCCGGCAGTTCGTCGAACAGATGCAGCGCATGGTCGCGCGACGGTGCGACGCTCTCGGTCATGCGGTCGTGCAGCGCGGCGGCGACGGCCGCGCGCGCTTCGTCGGACAGCGTCTTCTTGCCGCCGAGCAGGCCGCTTTTCAGCGTCACCGAATATTCGACGCCGCGCTCGATGCGGCGCACGTGCGTGAGCCCGCAATGATGCGCGATGTCGGTCGCCTTGCTGGCCCACGGCGACACGGTGCCGAAGCGCGGCACCACGAGGAAGGTCTCGACCGTGCCACGTTCCTTGCCTTCTTCGAATGGATCGCCGTAGTGCATCAGCGCCTCGATCTTCGCGCTGTCTTCAGCGGACAGTTCGGTCTGGGCATTGACGAAGTGCAGATACTGCCCGCGCACGCCGGTGATATTCGGGTCGATGCGCGTAAGCGTTTCGAGCAGGCGGGTTTGACGGAAATCGGAAAGGGCCGAAGCGCCGGGGAAACACGAGAAGTGGGCCATGGGACTTGACGTTGCGTCGCTCATTGATGCCGGAGAGCCGCGCATGCAGGCGACGTGAGGCGGAAAGGAAGTCCGAGATTATACCCCGGGAACGGGCTTCCAGCGGGCTCCCGGGTGTTGCGCCGGCGGGCCGCGTTTGCCTGCGCGAGGCGCCGCCGGAGTGCCCGTCGCGTCGCCGCGCGGGTGCTTTGACTGCTATCATTCGCGTTTCACCAGATCGGCGCACGCGGCCCGGGCTTCACCCGGCTGCGCGCCGCATGTCACAGCCAACGGGAACGCGCGCGAGCCGCCCGTCGGCACATCGAATCAGAGCATGGATGTCATCGTCATTGGCGGCGGGGTAGCGGGCGTCGCCACCGCTTATCAGCTGCGCGCGGCCGGCCACCGGGTATGCGTCGTCGAGCGTCACGCGACCGTCGCGCAAGGCGCCACTTACGGACAAGGCGGCACCGTGCTGCCGACGCCGCTCGACGTCTGGTTCGGCCCGACCTTCATGGCGAGCCGCTACAACGCGAAAAATGGCGTGATCAGTAAGACCGGCTTCAACGGCGCCGCGCGGCAGTTCAGCAAACAGCTCGGAGCATGGCAGGAACCCGCGGCGTTCGCGCGCCAGTACGCGCTGTTGCGGCCGCTGATCGAATCGTCGCGCGAGGCGATGGCCGACGTCGAAGCCCGCTTCGGCCTCGAATTCGAACAGGCGAGCGGTCTCCTGTACCTCGTGCGCAGCGCGCACGAATGGGAGCTGAGCGCCGCTGCGCTCGATCTGCTGGGCCAGTTCGAGGTGCCGCATCATGTGATGAGCCCGGCCGAATGCGCGGCGTTCGAGCATGCGGTGCCCACAGATCCTGAATTCGCCGGTGGCGTGTTGTTCGAGCACGAGCGCACCGCGAACTGTCCGCTTTTCACCAAGCTCGTCAAACAGGTGCTCGATGCCCGGGGCGGCGTGCAGTTCATGCCGAACTGCGAGGTGACCGGCATCCGGCTCGAAAATCAGCGCGCGGCGGTCGAACTGGCGCCGCGCGACGGCGCGCCCCGCTCGCGCGAAATCGACGTGGTCCAAGCCGACGCGGTCGTGGTCGCGGCCGGTTATGGCAGCCTCGCGCTGCTCGACCGCGCGGGACTCAAGCTGCCGCTGCATCCGCTGCGGCTGCATTCGCTGGTCGCGCCTATCGCGCACGAGGAATGCGCGCCGCATATCGCGATCGTCGATGCGGTCAAGCGCATCGGCATCAGCCGCATGAACCATCGGTTGCGGATCGCGGGCGGCGCGGTGCTGCAAAGCGCCAGCCAGATCGACAAGCCGCTCGGCGAAGCGCTGACCAAGGAGGCGCTCGCGATGCTCGGCCAGGCGACGCACGACTGGATTCCGGGCGCCGCGCGCATTTCGGCGGCGCTGCCGTGGGAAGGCGTGAAACTGCTGTCGCCGGACGGCTTGCCGGTGATCGGCAACGCGCTGCATCCGCGGCTTTTCGTCAACGTCGGGCATGGGCCCGCGGGCTGGGGCCTCGCCTGCGGCGCGGGCAAGCTCGTTGCTGAACTGATGTCGGGACAGACGCCGACGTTGCCGCAAGACACGCTCGCGGCGTTGCGGCCGGAGCGGTTCCAGTAAGGTTTCGCGCTCTTGCCGGCGGGTATGGCGGGCTGACAGCCCGCTGTCGACACCCCGCGTTCATCGCGCCACTCCCACCGCCAGCACCGAATCAGCCGCACGCCGCGCGCCTATCGGCACTACCATAGCGATTCCCCAGTCTGCCCGCCGCGCCGCGGGCGCACCGCCAGGTTCGCCATGACAGACGCCGAAAACTCGCTGCTCACCCTTTTCGATCCGCTAACCGCCCCACTCAGCGACCCGCAGCCGCGTGCGCTGCCGCTGCTGACGCTGACCGACTTGCGGATCGCCGAATCCCAGGCCGCCGCGGCCCTGCCCGAGCACACGCTGATGGCGCGCGCGGGTCACGCGGCCGCGCGCTGGCTGCTCGAACGGATCGCCGCGGACACCTCGGTGACGAAATCGCAGCAGCGCGCATGGCTGGTCGCCGGTCCCGGCAACAACGGCGGCGACGCGCTGGTCGTCGCGACGGAACTGCACAAGGCCGGCATCGCCGTCGAAGTCTGCATGCCGGTCGAAGTAAAGCCCGCCGACGCGCGCTGGGCACTCGACGCCGCACGCGCCGCCGGCGTGCCGATCGACGCGGCGCCGCCCGCCTCGCTCGACGGCTATGGCTGGCTCGTCGACGGCATGTTCGGCATCGGTCTCGCGCGGCCGCTCGACGGCGTATTCGCAACGCTCGCGCGGCAGCTGTCGCAGCGCACGAAGACGCGCCCGACCCAAGGCGCCGTGCTCGCGCTCGATGTGCCCAGCGGGCTCGACAGCGACACCGGCGCGGTGATCGGCGGCAATGGCGCGGCGGCGGTCCATGCCACCCACACGATCACGTTCATCGGCGCGAAACCTGGGCTTTTCACCGCGCAGGGCCGCGACCTCACCGGGCGGCTGACGGTCGCACCGATCGGGCTCGCCGCAGGGATCAACGGCGGCGGCGGTGGCCAGGACGCCGCCACAGGCGCCCCCCGCGCCGCGATCCAGCTCAGCGCCTCCGACCTCTTCGGCCCGTTCATGCCCCCGCGCAACTTCGCGACCAACAAGGGCACCTTCGGCAGCCTCGCGGTGGTCGGCGGCGACACCGGCATGTGCGGCGCGCCGATCCTCGCGGCGCGCGCGGCGCTCTACAGCGGCGCGGGCAAGGTCCACGTCGCGCTCCTCGGCGAAGGCGCCCCGCCCTACGATCCGCCGCACCCCGAACTGATGCTGCATCCGATCGACACGCTGCCGCTCGATTCGATGGACGCACTCGCGGTCGGCTGCGGCATGGGGCATGGCGAACGCGCGACGCGCGTCCTGCACGACGTGCTGAAACTCGACGTGCCGAAGCTGTTCGATGCCGACGCGCTGAATCTGATCGCCAAAGACCCTGCGCTCGCCGCCGAACTCACCGCGCGCGGCGTGCAAGGCGATCCGTGCATCCTGACGCCGCATCCGCTCGAAGCGGCGCGCCTGCTCGACAGCGACGCGGCGAGCGTGCAGCGCGACCGTCTCGCGGCCGCCCGTGCGCTCGCGGCGCGTTTCGCGAGCGTCGTCGTGCTGAAGGGCGTCGGCACGATCATTGCCGCGCCCGACGGCCGCCTCGCGCTGAACCCAACCGGCAACGCCGCGCTCGCTACGGGCGGCACCGGCGACGTGCTCGGCGGCATCATCGGCGCGCTGCTCGCGCAGCACCTGCCGCGCTTCGAGGCGGCGCTCGCGGGCGTCTATCTGCACGGTCTCGCCGCCGATACGCTGACCGCGCAGGGCCAAGGTCCCGCGGGATTGACGGCCGGCGAGCTGGCACCGATGGTGCGTACCTTGTTGAACAGGTTGTTCTATTCGGCGACGCCTGCTTGACGGACGTGTCGTGCGCAGGTTGTTCGCGGCGCGCGGTCACACCGGTGAAACATCGCCATCCCAATCATTGCGAGCGCGCGCAACGCACTGCTGCCCCTCGCGCATCCCCGCTATACTGGTTGCCTGCGCCGCGCGTCGGATCGACTGCGGGTCGCGGCGATACTGCAGCGGGCGCGTGCGCCGCCTCGCGTTTTCGCGAAGTTCACCCGCTTCGCGAAGTATCGTCGGCACCCGCTCGCGAACCGGCCCGCGTGGCATCGCTCTGACTGAATCGCCGCATCATTCTCGGCCGCGCTTCGTGCGCGCGCCTTCCTTCGTGCCCCTTGGTTAGACGGACGCTATGACCCAGAACTCGCTCCCCTCCTGGTCCTCGCTGCAGACGCATTACGACACGATTCGCGATGCGCATCTGCGCGACTGGTTCGCCCCCGAGAACGATCCCGCTCCCACCCGCGCCGAACGCTTCACGTTCGCGGGCGGCGGTCTCGCAGCCGATTTCTCGAAGCACCGCATCACCGACGAAACCCTGCAACTGCTCGTCCAACTCGCGCGCGAAGCCGGCGTCGAAAAGCGCCGCGACGCGATGTTCGCGGGCGAAGTCGTCAACCCGACCGAAGGCCGCGCCGCGCTTCACACGGCATTGCGCGCAACCGACCCGAAGACGCCGTTCTTCGCCGACGTGCAGGCCGAGCGCAAGAAAATGGCCGCGTTCGCCGAACAGGTTCGCAGCGGCGCGTGGACCGGCTACACCGGCAAGCGCATCCGTCATGTCGTGAACATCGGCATCGGCGGCTCGGATCTCGGGCCGAAGATGGTCGTGCACGCGCTGCATCATCTGGCGACGCCCGAGATCTCGACGCACTTCGTGTCGAACGTCGACGGCGCCGATCTGTACAACGTGATGCAGCAGATCGATCCTGAGGAGACGCTCGCGATCATCGTGTCGAAGACCTTCACGACGCTGGAAACGATGACGAATGCGCGCTCGCTGCGCGACCTTTTCATCCAGAAAGGCTGCCCGGAAAGCGCGCTCGCGAAGCACTTCGTCGGCGTGTCGGCGAATACGGCCGAAGTCGTCAAGTTCGGCATCGCGAAAGAGAACGTGTTCTCGATGTGGGACTGGGTCGGCGGACGGTACTCGCTGTGGTCGGCCGTCGGTCTATCGATCATGATCGCCATCGGCCCGCAGCAATTCGACGAGTTGCTCGCCGGCGCCAACGAGATGGACCAGCACTTCCGCACCGCGCCGCTCGAAAAGAACCTGCCGGTGCTGCTCGGCATGATCGGCATCTGGTATCGCAACTTCTTCGGCTCGCAGAGCTATCTGGTCGCGCCGTATTCGCAGGCGCTGCATTTCCTGCCCTCGTATCTGCAGCAGCTTGAGATGGAGAGCAACGGCAAGTCCGCGCGTCTCGACGGCGCATTCGTCGACTATGCGACTTCCGCGGTCACGTGGGGCGAGCCGGGCACGAACGGTCAGCACGCGTTTTTCCAGATGCTGCACCAGGGCCCGACGATCGTGCCGATCGATTTCATCGCGGTGCTGACGCCCGAGCATCCGCTCGCGAGCCATCATCCGAAGTTGCTCGCGAACTGCTTCGCGCAAAGCGAAGCGTTGATGCTGGGTCGCACGCTCGAGGAAGCAAAGAAGGTCGCCGGCCCCGACAAGCCGGAACTCGCGCCACACCTGACGTTCCCCGGCAACCGCCCGACCGCGACGCTGTTGCTCGACGCGTTGACCGCGCGCACGCTCGGCGCGCTGATCGCGCTTTATGAACACAAGGTGCTGGTGCAGGCGTCGGTGTGGAACATCAACCCGTTCGATCAGTGGGGCGTCGAGCTCGGCAAGATCCTCGGCAAGGTGGTCGAAGCCGATCTGGGCGCCGCGAGTGCCGACGTGAAGAAGCATGACTCGTCGACGTCGGCGTTGATCGCGCGGGCGCGGGCTGCGTTGAAGCGCTGAGTAGAAGCTTGAAGTGCGCGATAGTGCGCCCTGGACAAAACAAAGCGGGCTACGGCCCGCTTTGTTTTTGCTTCGAAGGCCACATGGTCGCGGCGGTACGCGAGCCCATGCCCGCGATCCGGCAGACCATTACGCGAGCCGCCCCGCTTCGATCGTCACCGTGGTGTCGCAACGCCGCGCGAGTTCGATGTCATGCGTCACGAGCACGAGCGTCGCGCCGTGCGCGCGATTCATCTCGAACATCAGATCGATGACCGCGTGGCCGGTGGCCGCGTCGAGACTGCCGGTGGGTTCGTCGGCAAACAGGATCTTCGGGCGGGTGACGAACGCGCGAGCGAGCGCAACGCGCTGCTGCTCGCCGCCCGACAGCAGCTTCGGATAATGACCGGTGCGCTGCCCGAGCCCTACCTGTTCGAGCAGTTCACGCGCGCGCGCGGAGGCCTCGCGTGTGCCGATGCCGCCTTGCAGTTCGAGCGGCAACGTGACGTTTTCGAGCGCGGTCAGATGCGGCATCAATTGAAACGACTGGAACACGAAGCCGACCGCGCCGCTGCGCAATGCGGCGCGCCCGTCTTCGTCGAGCTCGCCGAGTTCGCGGCCGAGCAGCCGAACCGAGCCCGCGCTCGCGCTGTCCAATCCCGCGAGCAGCCCGAGCAGCGTAGACTTGCCCGATCCGGATGCACCGACGATCGCGACGCTGCTGCCGGCATCGATGGCAAGATCGATGTCATCGAGAATCGTGAGTTCGCCCGTCGCATCCTTAACCCTCTTGCACAAACCCCGCACTTCAATGACTGGATCAGTTCTGTTTGGCATGGTGAAGCGTAGGTTGAAAGTGCGCGCCATCGCCGCTCGCGCCGCGGCGCTGACTGCGGCATTCGGCGCGACCATGATGGCCGCCGCGCTGGTTTGGTTACCGTTGCAGGCTCATGCGGCGAATGCGCCCGAACCCGCGAAGCCGGTGATCGTCGTACTCGGCGACAGCATCTCCGCCGAGTACGGGCTGCCCCGCGATACGGGCTGGGTCGCGTTGATGCGTCAGCGTCTGGCCGAAGAGCGCATCGATTATAGCGTCGCCAATGCGAGCATCAGCGGCGACACGACGAGCGGCGGGCGCGCGCGTCTGCCCGCGCTGATGGAACGGCTCAAGCCGAGCATCGTGATCGTCGAGCTGGGCGCCAACGACGCGTTGCGCGGCGTGCCCCTCTCGACGACCGAGGCCAACCTGCGCACGATCATCGAACAGGCGCAGCAAGGCCACGCGAAGGTCGTGCTCGTCGGCATGTACGTGCCGCCCAATTACGGCCCCGACTATACGCAAAAGTTCCACGGTCTCTACGGCCAGCTGTCGAAGGAATTCCATCTGCCGCTCGTGCCTTTTTTGCTCGCCGGCATCGCGGATAAACCGGATATGTTCCAGGCCGATCAGATCCACCCGACGCAGCAGGCACAGCCACTGCTACTCAACAACGTGTGGCCCGCTGTCAAGCCACTCCTTCGCACAAGTTCGCCGCACTGAAACACCTGCTAACGACTTGTTTCCGGAACCTTGGGGGAGCACGGATCGCCGAGCCGTTTGACGCATGGGGCGTTCCGTACCACCCGGCTCAATCTTGAGCGACTCCTGAGGAGATAACGTTGAAATACTTACCGTTAATCGCTTTGACTGTTGCCATCTCGGCCTGCGCGGCTCAACCGCCGGCCGGGGTTCAGTCCGTGGGTCAAAGCCAGCAGCCGCCTCGCGCCGTCGCAACCTGCATCGCGCAGAAATGGGCGGATAGCTCACAACAGCAGGTCGTTTCGCAAAGTATCCTGGCCAACGATCAGGCCATGGACGTCTACGTCCCGGGCCAGCAACCGCCCAACGGCGCGGCAGCGGTGGTCCGTCCGTCGTATAGCGGCAAGGGTACGTGGGTCGGCTTCCGCGCAGGCGGCGCCGGCGCAAGCGATGCTACTGGCGCGATCAGCGGCTGTCTGTGAAACGGTCGTCCTGGGCGTAGATAGAAAAAGCCCCGCATTTGCGGGGCTTTTCCTTTGACCGGCAGGTAGTGCCTACTGCGGCTTACTGGTCGGCCGTCTGCGCGGCGTTGTCGAGCGTGCCGTAGAACTGCACCTTCGAGCGCTCGCGCAGCGCCTTCAGATAGGCCTCGGCCTGCGACTGCGCGTCCACCTGCGCAATCTGCTGCTGAGCGACGGCGAGATGCTGCGCGTCGGTGGCCGCGGGCGGCACGATCTGGTTCACGCGATAGATCGCATAGCCGTCATCGCCGAGATCGACACCGACGTAGGCCGGCAACTTTTGCGCATCGACCTTGTAGATCGCGCTCAGTGCGGCAGGCGGCACGCCCTGCGCGTCATTGCGCGATACCTTCAGCGGCGACGAGAAACCGGCGGTCGCCTTCGATTTCTCGAACTCGGCCAGCTTCGCAACGCCGTCCTTGTGCGCCGCTTCGTTCGCCTGCTCGGCGATGACCTTCTGACGCACCGCGTCCTTCACCGCGTCGAAGGCGGGCACGGCGGCGGGCTTGTAATCCGTCACGCGCGCGGCGATCAGCGTGTTGTTGCCGACGTCGATGGCCTGCGTGTTGTTGTGCGCCGATACCGAGTCGTTCGCGAATACGGCTGCGAGGAACTTCGGATTGTTCAGCGGGCTGTCGGGCGGCAGCTTCGCATCCGGCTGTGGCGTGACCGTCGCGGTCTGGATCTGCAGCTTGAACTTGTCCGCGGCCGGCTGCAGGCTCTTGGCCTTTTCATAGACCAGCGACGTAAAGCCTTCCGAGCCGTCGGTGAACGCCTTGCTCGCCAGTTGCGTCTTCAGCTCCCTGGTGATCTGGTCTTTCACTTCGTCGAACGACTTCGTTACCGCCGGCTTTACATCAGTGACCTTGATGATGTGGAAGCCGAAGTCCGTCTGCACGATGCCACTGATTTCGTCCTTCTTCAGCGCGAACACCGCGTCGTCGAACGCCTGGCCGCCCGCGATCATGCCGCGGCCGAAGTAACCGAGATCGCCGCCCTTCGATGCCGAACCCGGGTCCTGCGAGCTCTGCTGCGCGATCTGCGCGAACTGGTCTGGATGCGCCTTGAGCTGCGCGAGCAACTCCTCGGCTTTCTGCTTCGCCTTGGCCTTGTCGGCCGCGCTCGCGTCCTTCGGTGCCGCGATCAGGATGTGGCTCGCGCGCACTTCACCTTCGGTGCGGAAGTGGGCGATGTTGTCGTCGTAGTATTTCTTCAGGTCCGCGTCGCTCGGCTGCACCGATGCGCCCAGCGTGGCCGGCGACATCACCAGATACTGGATCGTCGCGGTAGCGGGCGTCGCGAAGTCGTTGCGATGCGCGTCGTAATACGTTTGCAGTTGCGCATCGGTCGGCTGGATCTTCGCTTCGTAATCGTGCGGATGGAACGCGATGCCCTGCACTTCACGCTGCTGCTGGGCCAGCTCGGTCAGGTGCTGCGCAAGCGTCTTCGACGTGAACGCGCTCGCCGCGATGCTCGCGGGCAGCTGTTGCATCGCGAGGTTGTAGCGCATGCGCTCGTCGTACTGATCGGGCGTCATGCCCTGCATCGCGAGCAACTGCTTGTAACGCTCGAGGTCGATCGAACCGTCGGGATTTTTCAGCGACGAAATCACCGGATCTGACAGCAGCGCACGGCGCACCGCGTCGTCCGATGCGGTCAGATGCAGACGCTGCGTTTCGTCGGCGAGCACACGCTGCTCGATCATGCCGTCGAGCATCTGGCGGTGGCGCTCCGGTGTGTCGAACGACTTCATGTCGAACTGTGCACCGAGCATCTGACGGCCCCGGTCGATCTGCTGGCGCATCGCGTCGTCGTATTCGACGCGGGTGATCTTGTGACCGTTGACACTCGCGACGTTTGCGCTTTCGTCAAAGAAGCCGCGGAAGCCCTGAATACCCACAAAACCCAACCCCGGCAAAATGACGAGGATGAGCATGAACATCATCAGGCGTTGGTGATTGCGGAAAAAATCGAGCATGCGTGAGGGATGCCAAAAACAGAACGCCCGATCTTACCTCAGCGGGCAACAAAAAAGGCGAACCGGAGTTCGCCTTTCGTGGATACTGGCGGAGTGGACGGGACTCGAACCCGCGACCCCCGGCGTGACAGGCCGGTATTCTAACCGACTGAACTACCACTCCTTTTACTGCGCTCTTGCAACTGAAAACACTGCCGCCGAATCTGAAACTGGTGGGTGCTGAGAGGCTCGAACTCCCGACCTACGCCTTGTAAGGGCGCCGCTCTACCAACTGAGCTAAGCACCCGTTTCGTGATTCAGTGCTTGATGTGTTTTCTGCCTTGCAGCCGCTCACCCGATGAATCGACGATGCAACCGGGCCAAGCAATTCCTCAAGCAGCAAGCCCGTTAGTTTAGCGCATCCTTCAACGCTTTGCCAGGCCTAAATTTAGGAACTTTTGCTGCCTTGATTTTGATCGCGGCGCCCGTGCGCGGATTGCGCCCGGTGCGCGCGGTGCGCTTGCCGACCGCGAACGTGCCAAAGCCGACCAGCGTGACCGATCCGCCCTTCTTCAACGTGCTTTTGACGCCCGCGATGACTGCATCGAGCGCACGGCCGGCCGCAGCCTTCGAAATGTCGGCTTGCTGTGCGATGTGATCGATCAATTCCGTCTTGTTCATTCAAAACCCCCGTGAATGTTTATTGGCAATCGTGACAGTGCTTTCCAGCACCTCCCGCCACGCGGCCGGCGCTAACGCCAGGCCGCCCCATTAGAAGCGGCCGAAACCCTTGTGTCAAGCGGGGTTGAGCCTGATCGGGGTGATTTTAGAGGGGCGCTTTCATCACAGTATGTTGCAGCGGACAGTCTGGTGATGCGACACCGCGCCAAGGTCGTGCGGGCAATAAAAAACCCGCGGCCTTGACCGCGGGTTTTCTGCTTCAGCGAGCAACAGCGCTGCTGGATGCTTTGACGTCAGCGCATTCAGATGCGCTTCGGACCTTAGTGCTTGACGACGTCCGTCGCGGCATCCTTGCCCGGCTCGGCACCAACCGGCGCCGAAGGCTTCGGTTCTTCTTCCGGCAACGCCTGCGGCACGCGTTCGAGCGCAAGTTCGAGCACCTTGTCGATCCAGCGGACCGGCACGATTTCGATCGCGTTCTTCACGTTGTCCGGAATCTCCGTCAAGTCCTTGACGTTTTCTTCCGGAATCAGCACCAGCTTGATACCACCGCGATGCGCCGCGAGCAGTTTCTCCTTCAGGCCGCCGATCGGCAGGACTTCGCCACGCAACGTGATTTCGCCCGTCATCGCGACATCGGCGCGCACCGGAATACCGGTCAACACCGACACCAGCGCGGTCGTCATCGCGATACCAGCCGAAGGACCATCTTTCGGCGTCGCGCCTTCCGGCACGTGGATGTGAATATCCTGCTTGTCGAACGCTTCGTCCTTGATGCCAAGACGACGTGAACGCGAACGCACGACCGAGCGCGCCGCTTCGACGGATTCCTTCATCACGTCGCCGAGCGAACCCGTGCGGATCACATTGCCCTTGCCCGGCATCACTGCGGCTTCGATAGTCAGCAGATCGCCGCCCACTTCCGTCCACGCGAGACCCGTGACCTGGCCCACCTGATTTTCCTTTGCGGCCAGACCGAAGTCATACTTGCGCACGCCGAGGAACGTGTCGAGATTGCTACCGTCGACCTTCACCGCGCCTTCCGCCTTCTTCAGCAGAAGCATCTTCACGACCTTGCGGCAAATCTTCGACACTTCACGCTCGAGCGAACGCACGCCCGCTTCACGCGTGTAGTAGCGAATGATGTCGCGGATCGCGGATTCGGTCACATCGACCTCACCATCCTTGAGGCCGTTGTTCTTCTTCTGCTTCGGCAACAGATAACGCTGCGCGATGCTGACCTTCTCGTCTTCCGTATAGCCGGACAGACGAATCACTTCCATCCGGTCGAGCAGCGGCGGCGGAATGTTCAGCGAGTTCGACGTCGCGACGAACATCACGTCCGACAGATCGAAATCGACCTCGACGTAGTGATCGGCAAACGTATGGTTCTGTTCCGGATCGAGCACTTCGAGCAGCGCCGACGACGGATCGCCGCGGAAATCCTGGCCCATCTTGTCGACTTCGTCGAGCAGGAAGAGCGGATTGCGTACGCCGACCTTGGTCAGGCTCTGCAGGATCTTGCCCGGCATCGAACCGATGTACGTACGACGGTGGCCGCGAATCTCGGCTTCGTCACGCACGCCGCCCAATGCCATGCGCACGAATTTGCGGTTCGTCGCGCGCGCGATCGACTGGCCGAGCGAAGTCTTACCGACACCCGGAGGCCCAACGAGGCACAGGATCGGCGCCTTGACTTTGTCGACACGTTGCTGGACCGCGAGGTACTCGAGGATGCGTTCCTTCACCTTCTCGAGACCGAAGTGGTCTTCGTCGAGCACGCGTTCCGCATTCGACAGGTCGTTGTTGACCTTGCTCTTCTTACGCCACGGCAAGCCGATCAGCGTGTCGATGTAGTTGCGCACGACCGTCGCTTCCGCCGACATCGGCGACATCAGCTTGAGCTTCTTCAGCTCGGCGTCGGCCTTCTTCTTCGCTTCCTTCGGCATGCGGGCAGCCGTGATGCGCTTCTCGAGCTCCTCGAGATCCGCACCTTCTTCGCCTTCGCCGAGTTCCTTCTGGATCGCCTTGACCTGTTCGTTCAGGTAGTACTCGCGCTGGCTCTTCTCCATCTGACGCTTCACGCGCCCACGGATACGCTTTTCGACCTGCAGGATGTCGATCTCGGCTTCGAGTTGCGCGAGCAGATGCTCGAGCCGCTCGATCACCGGGAACATCTCGAGGATGTGCTGCTTCTGGTCGAGCTTGAGCGGCAGATGCGCGGCAATCGTGTCCGCGAGACGCCCGGCTTCGTCGATACCCGACAAGGAGGTCAGGATCTCCGGCGGGATCTTCTTGTTCAGCTTCACATACTGGTCGAACTGCGACACGATTGCGCGACGGAGCGCTTCGGTTTCGGCGCTGTCGGCGTGGTCGGGTTCGAGCGGCATGACTTCGCACGAAAACTGCGTTTCCTGTTCTTCGATGGAAAGCGTTTTCGCGCGCTGCAAGCCTTCGACGAGCACCTTCACGGTACCGTCGGGCAGTTTCAGCATCTGCAGGATGTTGGCGATACACCCTACTTCGTACATGTCCTTTTCGGTCGGCTCATCTTTCGCAGCCGTTTTCTGGGCGACGAGCATGATGTGCTTGCCGCCTTCCATCGCTGCTTCGAGAGCCTTGATCGACTTCGGGCGGCCTACGAAGAGCGGAATCACCATGTGCGGGAAAACGACTACGTCGCGCAGCGGGAGCAGCGGCAGCGTAATGCGTTCCGGCGGGAGGAGTTGGGTTCCTGACATTTCATTTCCCCATGAGTGGAATCAGTTCGTTCGATAGGTGAGGCCAGCAGAAAATTTTGCAAGCCTCCGCGTGTGGGAAAAGTTCAGTGACTCCGAAGGTTCAGTGACTCCATAGTTGAGAACAACCAGCCTGACCACACGATAAACGAAAAAGCCGTTCACGTCGCCATGAACGGCTTTTTTGCAAAACTCGAAAGCCGATCAGTTCGAACCCGCGACCTTCGGCGCGTCTTCGTAGATCAGCAGCGGTTTGCCGTCGCCGTCGATAACATTGTCGTCGATGATGACCTTGCTGACACCTTTCATTTGCGGAAGGTCGTACATCACGTCGAGCAACGCCTGTTCCAGAATCGAACGCAGGCCCCGCGCCCCGGTCTTGCGGCGGATCGCCTTGCGCGCCACGGCCTGCAGCGCAGCCGGACGAATTTCCAGTTCGACGCGCTCCATGCTGAAGAGCTTGTGATACTGCTTGACCAGCGCATTCTTCGGTTCGACGAGAATCTTCATCAGCGCCGCTTCGTCGAGCTTGCCGAGCGTGGCAACCACCGGCAGACGGCCGATCAGTTCTGGAATCAGGCCGAACTTGATCAGATCTTCCGGTTCCACTTCGCGCAGCACTTCACCGGCATCGCGGTCCTGTTTGCTCTTCACGCTGGCGCCAAAACCGATGCCAGTCTTCTCGGTACGGTCGACGATGACCTTTTCCAGGCCGTCGAACGCGCCACCGCAGATGAACAGGATGTTGGTCGTATCGACCTGAATGAAGTCCTGGTTCGGATGCTTACGGCCACCTTGCGGCGGCACCGACGCCATCGTGCCTTCGACCAGCTTCAGCAGAGCCTGCTGCACGCCCTCGCCCGACACGTCCCGTGTGATGGACGGGTTGTCGGACTTGCGGCTGATCTTGTCGATCTCGTCGATGTAGACAATCCCGCGCTGGGCCTTGTCCACCTCGTAATTACAATTCTGCAGCAGCTTCTGGATGATGTTCTCGACGTCTTCACCGACATAGCCGGCTTCCGTCAGCGTGGTCGCGTCGGCGATCACGAAAGGCACGTTCAGAAGGCGCGCGAGCGTCTGCGCGAGCAGCGTCTTGCCGGAGCCGGTCGGACCGATCAGCAGGATGTTGCTCTTCGACAACTCGATTTCGTCCTTCTTGTCGAGATGCTTGAGACGCTTGTAGTGGTTGTAGACCGCGACCGCGAGGATTTTCTTCGCGCGTTCCTGACCGATCACGTACTGGTCGAGAATTTCGCGGATTTCCTGCGGAGTCGGCAGGTCGGACTTTGACAAGCCCGCCTCGATGCCCGCGCCTGCAGCCTCGTCACGAATGATTTCGTTGCATAGATCGATACATTCATCGCAGATGAATACCGACGGGCCAGCGATCAGTTTCTTGACCTCATGCTGGCTCTTGCCGCAGAACGAGCAATACAACAGCTTTTCGCTGTTAGAACCTTTCTTGTCCGCCATAGATGTGTGAGCCTCCGGACACCGGATTACATAATACGCCGTTTGCCCCCGCCACGCAGTTTGGGCGCGGCAGAGCTAGTGAGCAGGATAACGGCGCTTGCCGCAGACGCCCGGACGGAAGTTGAACATTCACCACCGGCCCGATGACGGTTTTGCCGCAACAGTGGGCAAAACAGCGTGGCAAAACCGTACCAGATCAAGGACGCTTGTGCGCCACTTGGTCAACGAGGCCGTACGCCTGCGCGTCATCGCCGGACATGAAATTGTCGCGGTCGGTGTCACGCGCGATGCGCTCGACGGGCTGACCGGTGTGATGCGCGAGCAGATGATTCAGTCGATCCTTCAGGTACAGGATTTCGCGCGCCTGGATTTCGATGTCCGATGCCTGACCGCGCGCGCCGCCGAGCGGCTGGTGAATCATCACGCGCGAATTCGGCAGCGCGAAACGCTTGCCCTTCGCGCCGGCCGCGAGCAGAAAAGCGCCCATGCTTGCCGCGAGCCCCATGCAAAGGGTCGAAACGTCCGGCTTGATGAACTGCATCGTATCGTAGATCGCCATACCGGCAGACACGGAGCCGCCCGGGCTGTTGATGTAGAAGTAGATGTCCTTGTCCGGATTCTCGCTTTCGAGAAACAGCATCTGCGCAACCACCAGGTTGGCTGTCTGGTCGTTCACTTCGCCCACGAGGAACACAATGCGTTCCTTCAGCAGCCGCGAATAAATATCATACGAACGCTCGCCCCGGCCGCTCGTTTCCACGACGATCGGCACCAGACCGAGTGCCTGCGCTTCGAGATCCCGGGACGACTGGGAGGTCAACGTGTCCAGCATTTGGGCGCGAAAGGTCATGCAATGGATCCTTGTCTGGAAATATTCTGAATATTAGCTGCTAGACACAGATTGGTGCGACGAGCCCGTATTCAAGTGCCGTCTTTGTGTGCACCCACGACCGGGGATCCGGTACGTCACACACTCTCGCGGCGCAAAAAAACGGCGTGCGGGCCGTCGGTCGCTCCGACAGCCGGCACGCCGTTGCAGCGACGCTTACGCTTGCGCCGTTGCGCTTGCCAGTTCCTCGAAGCTCACTTCCTTGTCTGTCACCTTGGCCTTGCTGAGGACGAAGTCGACGACGTTGGCTTCAACGACGTACGCTTCCATTTCAGCAAGACGTTGCTGGTTCGAATAATACCAGCGGACGACTTCCTTCGGGTCTTCGTAGCTTTTCGCGAATTCGTCGACTTCGGCACGGATCTGCTCCGGCTTCGCCTGGAGTCCGTTCGCCTTGACGAGTTCAGCCAACACGAGACCCAGCTTGACGCGGCGCTCGGCCTGTTCCTTGAACATCGCAGCCGGGATCGGCGCGTCCTTCGCGTTCGGCACGCCACGCTGCTCCAGATCCTGGCGAGCCATAGCGACGAGGCGCTCCTGATCCTGTTCGATCAGCGCGTTCGGCACGTCGAGTTCCGAGATCTTCAGCAGCGCGTCCATCACCTGATTCTTGACGATGGCTTGCGTGCGGCGCTTCGCTTCGCGCTCGAGGTTGTCCTTGATTTCGGCGCGCATCTTGGCCAGATCGCCGTCCTGGATGCCGAGCGATTTCGCGAATTCACCATCGACTTCCGGCAGATGCGGCCATTCGATCTTCTTCATCGTGATCGTGAATTGCGCCGTCTTGCCCGCCACTTCCTTGCCGTGGTAGTCGTCCGGGAACTTCAGGTCGAATTCCTTCGCTTCGCCGACCTTCAGGCCGAGCGCCGCTTTTTCGAATTCCGGCAGCATGCGGCCTTCGCCGAGGATGAAGCCGAAGTCTTCGGCGCTACCGCCCTGGAATGCTTCACCGTCGATCTTGCCGACGAAGTCGACCGTCACGCGGTCGCCTTCTTTGGCGGCCGTGTCCGCGCCGCCGTCGCCGTGCTCGCCGGCTTCGCCGCGAGCGTGGAAGTGCACTCGCTGCTTGCGCAGGATGTCCAGCGTGCGGTCGATTTCCGCTTCGCTGATGGTGGTCGTGGTGCGCTCGATTTCAGCCGTGGCGACGTCGCCCAGCTTCACTTCCGGGTACACCTCGAAGGTCGCGTCGAACGCGTAGCTGCCTTCAGCGGCGTCGGTCTTCGGCGCGAAGCTCGGCTGACCCGCCACACGCAGGTTCTCGGCGCGGCTGATGTCGAAGAATTCCTTGCCGACCTTGTCGCTCAGCACTTCGGCTTCCACCTGGCCCGAATACTGTTGCGTGACCATCTTGAGCGGCACCTTGCCCGGGCGGAAACCCGGCATGCGCACGTTCTTCGCGAGTTGACGTATACGCGAATCCACTTCCTTCTGCACGGCATCCTTCGGCAGGGAAATCGTCACGCGGCGTTCGAGCTTGCCGAGGTTTTCAACAACGTTAGCCATGGCTTCAATCGTCCTAAAATTATTCGAGCGAATCAGTTATCTTCTCCGTGCTGCCCGTCGATGTCGCTTCGCATCGATTTGCGCCGATTGCATCGATCACGCACCTGCGCCGCGGGCTTGCAGGCCGCCGGCAGCACGGTTGAGTCCAAAGAGCCGAATATTTTAGCAAACTATTTGCGCGCCAAGCCGGGATTCGATGAATGCATCGAGTTTTCCCTTCATTCTGCGCGTTTTGCGGGGCATTTTCGGGTTGTTTTGGCACAGCAAGCGTGGTTTGTCTCTGGCGTCGCTATCCGGTTTGCAGCGATCCCGCCTATGCCTTTCGACATATTCAGCCGACGCCCCCATGCTGATAAGCTAACGCACTCGGTCGGGCCACTACCGCCGGTCACCGGCAGCCGGTCGCTTCATCGGCGCCAGCAACCGCTTACAACGCCTCAAACCTCTCAGAGACACCATGCCGAATTCGTCGCCCTCGCCTGTCGTCGTCATCGCTCCCGATTCATTCAAAGGCTCGCTCAGCGCGGAAGAGGTCGCGCAGGCGATCGCAGCCGGCATCCAGCGTGCCCGCCCCGACGCAAGCGTGCGCATTTGTCCGATGGCCGACGGCGGCGAAGGCACGCTCGACGCCATGCTCACGAGCGGCGGCGAGCGCCGCACGCTTAGTGTGCGCGGCGCGGCCGGCCCGACGCGCGCGGCGCTCACAGGCCTGCTCGCGGATGGCAGCGCAATCATCGAAACGGCGGAAATCGTCGGCATTACGGACCCAGTCGGCATGGCCGTGCCGGTCGAGGCGCGCAGCACGCGTGGCATGGGCGAAGCGATTCGCGCGTTGCTCGACGCCGGCGTGCGGCGCTTTTTCGTCGCGCTCGGCGGCAGCAGCACGAACGACGGCGGCGCCGGCTTGCTGACCGGCCTCGGCCTGCAACTGTTCGACGCGCAAGGCAACGCGCTCGAAGGCACGCCCGAGCAGCTTGCACGCGTGGCGCGGGTCGATGCGTCGCTACTCGACGCGCGGCTTGCCGACACGCAGTTCGTGGGTATGTCGGACGTCGACAATCCGCTGACCGGCGAGCACGGCGCGACCGCGATCTTCGGACCGCAAAAAGGCGTGAAGCCCGAACAGGTCGCACCGATCGACGCGGCGCTCGCGCGCTTCGCCGATCTGCTCGAAGCCGCGCTCGGCCACAGCGCGCGCGACCTGCCGGGCGCGGGCGCGGCAGGCGGTCTCGGCTTCGCGTTGCATATGCTCGGCGCGCAGTTCGAGGCGGGCGCGGAGACCGTCGCGCGGCAAATCGGCCTCGACGCGGCGCTCGCCGGCGCCGACTGGCTGATCACCGGCGAAGGCCGCTCCGACGTACAGACGCTGCATGGCAAGGCGCCGTTCATCGCGTGCGCGCATGCGCGAGCCGCGGGCGTGCCCGCCACGCTGCTGTCGGGCGCAGTCGACCCCGCCGCGCTGCCACGCCTCGCCGAACACTTCAGCGGCTGCTTTTCGCCGGCGCCCGGGCCGATCACGCTCGACGTCGCGATTCGCGACGCAGCGCGCCTGCTCGCCAACGAGGCGGAGCAGTTGACGCGGCTGAAATACGGCATGCGTTGACCCGCGAAACGGTTGCCGCAACAATCACAGCGCCACGACCGTTCCACACATCACGGGGTGACCATGAAGGACTCCGCCAAAGCCGGGCTCGAGCAGCTCCTCACGTATCGTCTGCATGTTCTAAACAAACTGGCCGAGCGCGGCATCAGCGCGCGCTACGCGGCGAAGCTCGACGTAACGCTGCCTGAAGCGCGTGTGATTGCGTCGGTGGGATCGTTCGGACCATTCTCGATCATGGAACTGGCTCGTCATGCCAATCTGGACAAAAGCCAGGCGAGTCGCGCAGCCGAAGCGCTGATCCGGCAGGGACTCGTGCAACGCGAGACGAGCGCCGCGGACGGCCGCGTCGTGCTGGTCTCGCTGACGCAGGAAGGTCGCGCGCTGTATCGCAAGGTGATGCCGATCGCGCGCAAGTGGAACGGCGATATGTTCGACTGTCTCGACGAAGAAGAAAGGGCCGCGTTCGGCGCGGCGCTCGACAAGGTAATTCGCGCGATGAACGCGCGGGAGTGATCACGCGCGGCGCACCGGCCATATTTGAAGAGCGCCGTTTCACGGCATTGGGCGGCGCGTGTCAAAATTGAGCATTGGCCAACGTGCCTTCACCCTCTTTTCATCCAGGGACGTTTCAGTGGACATCAACAAACAGGTCGCGGCACTCACCGCGTCGGAACTTCAGACCGCCGGCGCGAGCCAGGCAACCGCAATCGCGGTCAGCGTCGTGCTGCGTCATCTTCGTTCGCCGGAACTGGCGAAACTTCTGTCGTCGGCATTTGAAAATCATCAGGCCGTGATGCTGCAAACGCCGTGGCCGGATCAGATGCTGCAAGCGTTCGAGTCGACGCGCCGCTTCCTCGAAGGTGCCGCGCAAGCGGAGTTGCCGGGTTCGCAGCAGGCGCCGGGAACGCCGGGCGCCTAAGTCGCGCGGCCGCAATGACAGGCCGCGGGGCAACCCTGCGGCCTTGCAGAGACCGTGCGGCAAAGAAAAAACCCCGTCGGTCCAAAGACTTGACGGGGTTTTTCTTGACTACCAATAAATGGTGCGAGGGAGGGGACTCGAACCCCTACACCCTTGCGGGCGTCAGGACCTAAACCTGGTGCGTCTACCAATTTCGCCACCCTCGCAGCCGGGTACGCCGCGATGCGTCATGCCCGATTGTCCAGTGCACTTCCATGCGCGCCAAACACGTGCCCGAAAGCGTAAGCGCGAGATTCTAACCGATTGATTCGCGCTTGTCTGCACCCGTCGGTATCTGCGCGCGCGGCGCCGATGCTACAATTTTCGGCTCGTCGAGACGGGCGCCGCAACGGACGCCAGCGCCCTTCTCGCCAGCCCTTCCCCACACTCTCATCCCGTGAATTTCGACGACTATTGCCAGCAGAAAGCGGCGCCCCCAGGATCGAGCACCTACTATGCGCTTCGCCAGGCCCGCGCAGCCAGTCAGCCGCTGTTGACGGCGCTCTTCGCATTGCGTCGCGAGTTCGAGGAAACGGTCAAGGAGACGAGCGATCCCGCGGTCGGCCGCACCAAGCTCGCGTGGTGGCAGAAAGAAATCGCCGCGCTCGCCGCGGGTTCGCCGTCGCATCCGGTGTCCAAGGCGCTCGCGGCCTATCTGCCCGACGCGCAGGCCGAGTATCCGGCTCTGCAGGAATTGCTCGCGGGCTTCGAGATGGATCTCGACCAGGCACGCTATCTCGACTATCCGAACCTGCGGCGCTATGTGCGCGGGGTCGGCGGCAATTTCGCGTCGCTGGTGTCGCGCGCCGCGGCAGCCGGATCGGCCGACGATGCCGAGCAAGCGTCGACGTGGGCCGCTCCGCTCGGCGAGGCGCTGATGCTCGCACAGTTCGTCGCCGAAACCGGCAACGATGCGCGGCACGGCCGCATCTACGTTCCGATCGACGAGATGCAGCGCTACAACGTCACCGCCGCCGATCTGATCAACCGCAAATACACCGACGCGTTCACCGAGCTGATGCGCTTCGAGACGCATCGCGCGCGCGATGCCGTGCAGAGCGCGCTCGCCGCGGTGCCCGCGAGCGCGCGGCGTGCCCAGCGCACGCTGCTCGCGCTCGCGGCGCTCGCGTTGGCGTTGCTCGATGAAATCGAGCGCGACGGTTATCACGTGCTGCATCAACGCATCGCGTTGACGCCGATCCGCAAGCTATGGATCGCATGGCGCGCGAAGTAGCCTGACAGCGGGGCGCGTCGATTCGCACCCATCCGCTCACGCCCGCAGCAATGGCAGCGGCTCGAACCGCCGCCGCAGAATCGTCGACGCGTCCAAGCCCCACCGCGGCCCGAGCACCGTCGCATAAATCTCGCAAAAATCCACGCCAACCGGCAGGTTGCCATTTCCGTCGAGCCGCGCAAGCATTGGCGGTACGCCATACAAACCGCCCCGCACGCGACCACCCGTCACGAAGTGCGGGGCCACCGTGCCGTGATCGGTGCCGTTGCTCTCATTCTCGCGCGGACGCCGCCCGAACTCCGCATACGTCATCACAAGCGTATCGTTCCACCGGCCCAACTCGACGAGCGCGGCCTGCATCGCCACCATCGCTTGCGCGAAGTGTTGAAGCAACGCGGCGTGCTGTCCGCGCTGGTTCTGGTGCGTATCGAAACCGTTCAGCGTTAGCCGGATCACGGCCACACCTCGGCCGCTCGATGACTGCTCCATTGGCGCGCGTCCGGCGGCAGCTATCTTCAGGGTGTCCGAAGCGGCCAGCACCTGCATCGCCGTTTTGATCGAACTGCCGAACGCGCCATCAGGAAACGCGGTCTTCAACTGAGGCACCGGCGTCGCGAGTCGCAAGGTCCCGACGAACTGTGTGCGATTGACCAGCGCGATCGCGCGCGCGCCATTTGCGAGCGGCCCCATTTCGGCGCTGCCGATCACGACGCCGTCGGCCGCGAAATCGAAGGGCACCGGCTTCATCGCGAACGCGCGCGTGAGCCAGCCGTCGCGCAGATACTGATCGGAGCGTGACGCGGTATCCCAGATCTCGATCGACCGGAAATGCGACAGGTTCGGCTGCGCGTAGCCGACACCCTGCACGATCGCGAGTTGCCGGCTGCGCCACAGCGGCATCAACGGCTGCAACGCTGGATGCAGCGCGGTGCGCTCGTCGAGGTGGATCATCTGTTCGCGTTTGATGCCGATGTTTTTGCGCAGCGCGTAGTACGCGGGATCGGCGAACGGGATCACGGTGTTCAAACCGTCGTTGCCGCCTTTGAGTTCGATCAGGATCAGCAGGTTGTCGTAACCGCGCCCCGGCACAACCGACGCTTTCGATGCATCCCGCCAATGCGCAGCGTTCGCGTCCTGCGCGGCGAGCGCGCGAGGCAAACACAGCAATGCGCCGGCGGCCGCGCTCATCGACAGAAAGCTGCGTCGTTCCATGCTGCACCTCGTCGTGATCATGATGGCGCGTGCCGGGCCGCCCGTTGCCTCTGCGCGAGCCAGATCGCGACGTCAAAGCGTACGCCATCCCGGCCATTGCGCGCCATGACGAACCGCGAGGTATCGTCGTAGCCGGCATCGAATGCGCGCAACGCGGCCATCACGAACTCGACTGGCGGCGAAGGCGTGTTCGCCCGGCGCGCACTCAGCTTGCTCGTAATAGTTCGTAACGCTGTCCGAGCCGCATTTGTTGCTCGCGACGCTGGTCCGGTCTCCGTGTGATGCGCTCGGCACGCATTGGAATGGGCTCGAACACCCAGTCAGGAGACGCCGATATCGCTTCGCTGCGCGCGCTGACGCGTGACGCTCACCACACACGTTGAAAAGGTTCGCCAACGCTGATCCGTTGCGCGTGAAATCTCGAACGGATGCTAGCGACTCAACAGAGCAGCGGACCAGGAAGTGGAAGCGGAAGGTGCAACAGGATTGTTCACGCGACGATGCGCGCGCTGAGACTAACGCTTGTACAACTCGCGCACGGCGTCTTCGATGTGCTGCCGCAGCAGCCGACGCTCCTCGGGCGTCATATGCCCGTCGCGCCGACGTTGATCGAGATCAGGGGGAACCGCGGTACGCAACATCACGTCAGAAGCAGGGTGATCGATGTTCGGATTGCGGTGGCTGGGTTTGCCATTGCCGGAGCGGGGCGCATGCTCGCTCGCCGCTCTATCCGCGGACGGCTGCGCATGGGCGAGCGTCGGGCCCAGTGTGCCTGCGAGCGTACCGGCAACCGCCAGTGCAATCACGCTCAGGCGCACATTTGGCCAAACCCCTCCCTTCATGTTGTTCCCTTCGTGGCGCGGCAACCGGCTACCTCAGATGCGTATACAAACCCCGGTAACAGCCGGGTACGAGAGTTTTGTCGAGTGAAGTATCCACCGAACAGCCGCATTCAGTAAAGGAGTCTAAACGCGCATACTTTACGTCGCGCCATACCGCGGGTAAATTTTGTAACTGACTGTAACCCCAGAAATGGTGTAACCGCGCACCACTTTCTAATCGCGCTAAGATGCCGACCATGGAAACCAAAAACCCTTCGAAAATCCTCGTCGTCGACGACGACCCACGCCTGCGCGATCTTCTGCGCCGCTATCTCGGCGAGCAGGGCTTCAACGTCTACGTCGCCGAAAATGCGCCGTCAATGAACAAGCTCTGGGTGCGCGAGCGCTTCGATCTGCTGGTGCTCGATCTGATGCTGCCCGGTGAGGACGGCCTGTCGATCTGCCGGCGTCTGCGCGGCAGCAACGACCGCACGCCGATCATCATGCTGACGGCCAAGGGTGAGGATGTCGATCGCATCGTCGGACTCGAGATGGGTGCCGACGACTACCTGCCCAAGCCGTTCAATCCGCGCGAACTGGTCGCGCGCATTCACGCGGTGCTGCGCCGTCAGTCGCCGTCCGAGTTGCCGGGCGCGCCGTCCGAGACCACCGAGGTGTTCGAGTTCGGTGAGTTCGCACTGAATCTCGCCACCCGCACGCTGACCAAGGCCGGCCAGGAAATTCCGCTTACCACCGGTGAATTCTCGGTGCTGAAGGTGTTCGCCCGTCATCCGCGTCAGCCGCTGTCGCGCGAAAAGCTGATGGAGCTCGCACGCGGCCGCGAATACGAAGTCTTCGACCGCAGCCTCGACGTGCAGATCTCGCGTCTGCGCAAGCTGATCGAGCCGGATCCGGGCAGCCCGCGTTTCATTCAGACCGTGTGGGGCCTCGGCTACGTGTTCATTCCCGACGGCGCAGCCTGAGTTTGTGCTCCGTTTTCATGTCGACCAGAGTAGGCGCTTTAGCTGTCGATCAGAGTTCGCGCTTCAGTGCGTCATCTGGTCTCATGCAAAGCACCTGCTTCGGTCCCATATAGTTTCTGTCTTTGACTCCAGATAAGAAGGGCCCATGCGGATCGACCGGCGCCTCCTGACGCTCGCGTTCGGCGGCCTTTTCTGGCGGACCTTTCTGCTGATCGCGCTGTTGATCGCAGTCAGTCTCGCCGCGTGGTTCCAGAGCTTTCGCGTGATCGAGCGGGAGCCGCGTGCGCAGCGCGTGGCTCTGCAACTCGTCGCGATCGTCAAACTCACGCGCACCGCACTCCTCTATTCCGATCCCGACCTGCGGCGCGCGCTGCTGCAGGATCTGGAGAGCAATGAAGGGGTGCGCGTGTATCCGCGCGAAGCCACCGACAAATACAAACTCCAGCCCGACGAATCACTGAATCGTCTGATCGAGCACGACATCCGCGGCCGTCTCGGCGACGACACGGTGATCGCGCAGAGCGTCAACGATATCAACGGCGTATGGATCAGCTTCAAGATCGACGACGACGATTACTGGGTCGCCCTCGATCGCGATCAGCTCGATAACGCGACCGGCCTGCAGTGGGCCGGCTGGGGCGTGTTCGCGCTTGCGCTGTCGCTGTTCGGCGCGGCGTTCATCACGAGTCTGGTGAACCGGCCTTTTGCGCGCCTCGCGATGGCCGCGCGTAGGGTTGGCTCCGGGCAATCGCCCGAGCCGCTGCCCGAGCGCGGCATGGGCGTCGCCGCCGAAACCAATCGAAGCTTCAACCAGATGGTGCGCGACCTCGAACAGCTCGAGGCCGATCGCGCGCTGATGCTCGCGGGCATCTCGCACGATCTGCGCACGCCGCTCGCGCGGCTGCGGCTCGAAACCGAAATGAGCCCGTCAGATCAGGCCACCAAGGACGCGATGGTCGACGACATCGAGCAGATGGACATGATCATCGGCCGCTTCCTCGACTACGCGCGTCCGGTGCAGCGCGTGCCGGAACCGGTCGACCTGTCGGTAATCGCGAGCGAGCTCGCGGCGCGGATGCAAAGCGAGGACAGCATGCGGCTGATCACACGGCTCGCTCCGTCGGCGGTGATCGAGGCCGATGAAACCGACATGCGGCGCGTGGTCGGCAATCTGCTCGAGAACGCGCGCAAATATGGTCTCAGCGACGGTGACGGTGTGCCACGCGTGATTCTCGAAACGCGCGTGTCGCATTCGCGCGTCGAACTGTCGGTGGTCGACGAAGGCCCCGGCATTCCCGAAGACCAGCTCGCGCTCGTCACGCGGCCGTTCTATCGCGTGAATTCGGCGCGCACCCAGGCCAACGGCACGGGCCTCGGCATGGCGATCGTGCAGCGGCTCGTCGCGCGTTATCGCGGCGCGCTGCGTCTGCGCAACCGCTCGCCCGGACCTGGACTTGAAGTGACGATCGAGTTTCCGCTCGCGAAAAGCGCGTGAGCCGACGACGCGCGACACGGCGCGCCGTCGTGATTCGAAGCACGCCGCTTTATGTGACTTCCGAAGGAGCCTTTGCATGAAAACCGTTGGCGACAAACTCGAAGCGTTCACCGTCATTGCCGCGAAACCGGGCTTCAACCATCCCGAAGAGCACGGCGTCTCGGCGTTCGAATACATCACCGATCAGTCGTTTCCGGGCAAGTGGAAAATCATCTACTTCTATCCGAAGGATTTTTCGCTGATCTGCCCGACGGAAATCGTCGATTTCAGCAAGCTCGTCAAGGAGTTCGAGGACCGCGAGGCGGTGCTGCTCGGCGGCAGCGTCGACAATGAATACGTGAAGCTCGCGTGGCGCCGCGAGGACAAGGCGCTCGACAGGCTCAACCATTACTCGTTCGGCGACGTGAAAGGCGAATTGATCGACCAGCTCGGCGTGCGCGACAAGGAAGCGGGCGTCGCGCTGCGCGCGACCTATATCGTCGATCCGGACAACACGATCCAGCACGTGTCGGTCAACAATCTATACGTGGGCCGTAACCCCCAGGAAGTGCTGCGCATCCTCGACGGCCTGCAAACGGACGAACTGTGTCCGAGCAATCGGACGATCGGCGGCGCGACGCTGTAAGCGGCACCGCCGTTCACGCAAACCAAAGCCCGCTCAGTTCCTGACCAGCAACACCGCGGCCTGCGCCTCGATGCCCTCGCCGCGGCCGAGATAACCGAGCTTCTCGTTCGTCTTCGCCTTGACGTTCACACGCTCGATCGGCAGGCCGAGGTCCGCCGCGATATTCGCGCGCATCCCTTCGATATGCGGCGCGAGCTTCGGCGCCTGCGCGATCACGCTGCTATCGACGTTGCCGATCGCAAAGCCCGCCGCCTTCACGCGCGCCACACATTCGCGCAACAGCACGCGGCTGTCGGCGCCGGCGAACTTCGCGTCGGTATCGGAGAAGTGGCGGCCGATATCGCCCAGCGCGGCCGCGCCGAACAGCGCGTCGGTGATCGCGTGCAGCAGCACGTCCGCGTCCGAGTGACCGAGCAGCCCGCGCTCGTACGGAATCGTCACGCCGCCGATGATCAACGCGCGTCCCGGCACCAGCGCATGCACGTCGTAGCCTTGCCCAATTCTGAAATCCATATGCGTCACATCCTCAAGTGCTGAAGCTTTTAAAGCTTCTTTAAAGCCTTTCCCAATCTTTCTATCGTGCGTATGCGAGGTATCACGAACCGGCGGCGCGGCTCAGAATCGCCTCGGCCAGATCGAAATCTTCCGGATACGTGACCTTGAAATTGCGCAGACTGCCTTGCACGAGCTTCGGCGCATGCCCCGACCATTCGATCGCGCTCGCCTCGTCGGTCAGATCGTGGCCGTCGGCCTGCGCACGCAGGATCGCCTCGCGCAGCATGCCGATGCGGAACATCTGCGGCGTCTGCGCCTGCCACAAGCCGTCGCGTGCCTCGGTCCGGGCGATGCGGCCATCGGCCGACGCGCGGTCGATACGCTTTAACGTATCGGCGACCGGCAGCGCCATGATGCCGCCGACAGCATCGTCCTTCAGCGTTCCGATCAGCGTGCGGATCAGCGCCGGCGTGATGCCGGGCCGGGCTGCGTCGTGCACGAGCACCCAATCGTCGTCGTGGGCACCGAACTCGGCGAGCGCGTGCAGACCGTTGAGCACCGACGCCTGGCGCGACGCGCCGCCCACGCGCCGCACCGCGAAACGCAGATTGCCGAAGCGGCGCGCGTCGAAGTGCTGGTCGTCGGGTGCGATGACGACTAGCGTCTGCGTGAACTCGCTGCACGCGTCGAACGCGGCGAGCGAGTAATGCAGCATGTCGCGGCCGGCGACAGTGCGGTATTGCTTGGGCATCGCGGCGCCGGAACGGCTGCCGGTGCCTGCGCACGGGATCAGGGCGAAGAGACGGGAAGTCACGAGTGCGGATGCCGCCAGGTCAAAGTAAAGGACGGATTTTATAATACGTCCTTCGCATTCACGCCCGTGGACGCGTAAACTTGGCCGTCGTGTGAGCCCCGAGCCGCTTTCTCCCCCTTATGCCAGACATCGCCGCAATCTCGCAGTCCTCCTCGCCCGTCGCGCTCGTCAAGGCCGGCCAGCGTTTCGCCTTCGACGGCACGCGCGGTTCGTCCGACGCGCTGCTGATCGCCCGCTACCATCTCAGCTATCGCGAGAAGATGCCGCTGCTGGCGGTGGTCTGCGAAAGCGCGGTCGACGCGCAACGGCTGTCGCAGGAAATCGGCTTCTTCGCGCCCGACGCGCGCGTGCGCCTCTTGCCCGACTGGGAGACGCTGCCTTACGACACGTTTTCGCCGCACCAGGACCTCGTGTCCGAGCGTCTCGCGACGCTGCACGATCTCGGCGAAGGCCGCTGCGACATCCTGCTCGTGCCGGCCACGACGGCCTTGTACCGGATGCCGCCCGCGTCGTTCCTCGCCGCCTACACGTTCTCGTTCTCCCAGGGCGAACGGCTCGACGAAGCGAAGCTGAAGGCGCAGCTGACGCTCGCCGGCTACGAGCACGTGAGCCAGGTCGTGCGTCCCGGCGAATACTGCGTGCGCGGCTCGCTGCTCGATCTGTTCCCGATGGGCTCCCCGCTGCCCTACCGGATCGACCTGTTCGATGACCAGGTCGACTCGATCCGCGCATTCGACCCCGACACGCAGCGCAGCCTCTATCCGGTCAAGGACGTGCGCCTGCTGCCGGGCCGCGAATTCCCGTTCGACGAAGCCGCGCGCACCGCATTCCGCAGCCGCTGGCGCGAGACCTTCGAGGGCGATCCGAGCCGCGCGTCGATCTATAAAGACATCGGCAACGGCGTGCCGTCGGCGGGCATCGAATACTATCTGCCGCTGTTCTTCGAGGAAACGGCCACCCTCTTCCATTACCTGCCCGACGGTTCCCAGCTCGCGTTCGTCGGCGATCTGGACGCGGCGATCCGGCGCTTCACGAACGACACGAAACAGCGCTTCAACTTCCTGTCGCACGACCGCGACCGGCCGATACTCGAACCGCAGAAGCTGTTCCTGTCGGACGAAGATTTCTTCACGTTCGCGAAACCGTTCGCACGGCTCGTGCTGCCCACCAACGGCGGCGGCGCCTGGTCGATCGCTCTGCCGAACCTCGCGATCGACCGTCACGCCGACGACCCCGTCTCGGCACTGCGCGCGTATCTGAGCACGACGCCGAACCGCGTGCTGTTCGCCGCCGAATCGGCGGGCCGTCGCGAGACGCTGCTGCAACTGCTCGCCGACAATCAGCTGAAGCCCGCCTCGGCCGACAGCTTCGCCGACTGGCTCAAGGGCGATGCGCCGTTCTCGCTCGGCGTCGCGCCGCTCGCGAACGGCTTCGCGGTGCCGGACGAAGGCATCGCGATCATCACCGAAACCGAGCTGTACGGACCGCTCGCGCGCCGCGCGGGACGCCGCCGCCAGGAACAGGCGAGCAACGTCGATTCGATGGTGCGCGATCTGTCCGAGCTGAAGGTCGGCGATCCGGTCGCCCATTCGCAGCACGGTATTGGCCGCTACATGGGTCTCGTGACGATGGACCTCGGCGAAGGCGAAACCGAGTTCCTGCACCTCGAATACGCGGGCGACAGCAAGCTCTACGTGCCGGTCGCGCAATTGCACGTGATCTCGCGCTACAGCGGCGCCGATCCGGAAAGCGCGCCGCTGCATTCGCTGGGTTCGGGCCAGTGGGAAAAGGCCAAACGCAAGGCCGCGCAGCAGATCCGCGATACCGCCGCCGAACTGCTCAACCTGTACGCGCGCCGCGCCGCCCGCGAAGGCCACGCGTTCGCGCTCGAACCGAAGGACTATGTGAAGTTCGCCGAGAGCTTCGGTTTCGAGGAGACACCGGACCAGGCCGCCGCGATCGCGGCCGTGATCGGCGACATGACGGGCGGCAAGCCGATGGACCGGCTCGTGTGCGGCGACGTCGGCTTCGGCAAGACCGAGGTCGCGTTGCGCGCGGCGTTCATCGCGGTGATGGGCGGCAAGCAGGTCGCGCTGCTGTCACCCACCACGCTGCTCGCCGAACAGCACACGCAAACCTTCAGTGACCGCTTCTCCGACTGGCCGGTGCGCATCGCCGAGCTGTCGCGCTTCAAGTCGACCAAGGAAGTGAACGCTGCGATCCAGCAGATCAACGAAGGTTCGGTCGACATCGTGATCGGCACGCACAAGCTGCTGTCGTCGGATGTGCAGTTCAAGCGGCTCGGGCTCGTGATCATCGACGAGGAGCATCGCTTCGGCGTGCGTCAGAAGGAAGCGCTGAAGGCGCTGCGCGCTGAAGTCGACGTGCTGACGCTGACCGCGACGCCGATTCCGCGTACGCTCGGCATGGCGCTCGAAGGCCTGCGCGATTTCTCGGTGATCGCCACGGCGCCGCAAAAGCGCCTTGCGATCAAGACCTTCGTGCGGCGCGAGGAAGACAGCGTGATTCGCGAAGCGATGCTGCGCGAGCTGAAGCGCGGCGGCCAGGTCTACTTCCTGCACAACGAAGTCGAGACGATCGAGAACCGTCGGCAGATGCTCGAAGCACTCGTGCCCGAAGCGCGCATCGCGGTCGCGCATGGCCAGATGCACGAGCGCGAACTGGAACGCGTGATGCGCGACTTCGTCGCGCAACGCGCGAACGTGCTGCTGTGCACGACGATCATCGAAACCGGCATCGACGTGCCGAGCGCGAACACGATCCTGATCCATCGCGCCGACAAGTTCGGTCTCGCGCAATTGCATCAGCTGCGTGGACGCGTCGGCCGCTCGCATCACCAGGCGTATTCGTACCTGCTCGTGCATGATCCGCAGGGGCTCACCAAGCAGGCGCAACGACGGCTCGAAGCAATCCAGCAGATGGAGGAACTCGGCTCGGGCTTCTATCTCGCGATGCACGACCTCGAGATTCGCGGCACCGGCGAGGTGCTCGGCGACAAGCAGTCGGGCGAGATTCACGAGATCGGCTTCCAGCTTTATACCGACATGCTCAACGACGCGGTGAAGGCGCTCAAGAACGGCAAGGAGCCGGACCTCACCGCGCCGCTCGCGGCGACCACCGAGATCAACCTGCATTCGCCGGCGATCCTGCCGTCGGACTACTGCGGCGACGTGCAGGAACGTCTGTCGCTGTACAAGCGCCTCGCGAACTGCGAACACAGCGATTCGATCGACGGTATCCAGGAGGAGTTGATCGACCGCTTCGGCAAGCTGCCGCCGCAGGCGCATGCGCTGGTGGAGACGCATCGTCTGCGGCTCGCCGCGAAACCGCTCGGCATTTCGAAGATCGATGCCGGCGAAGCGGTGATCGGCCTGCAGTTCATCCCTAATCCGCCCGTCGACGCGATGCGGATCATCGAGATGGTGCAGAAGCACAAGCACATCAAGCTCGCGGGCCAGGACAAGCTGCGTATCGAAACGCGCAGCCCGGATCTCGCGGTGCGCGTCGCGACGGTCAAGGAGACCTTGCGCGCGCTCGGTTCGCCGAGCCGCGGCACGGCGCCTGCGCCCGCGCGCTGAGGGTCCTGAAACAGCAATAAAACGGGGGGACGTCCCCCGTTTTTTTGCATCGATGCTGCGCTGCGCCAACGCGCGCCGGCCGTTTTGGCCACCTTACCAATATGCAATATGGGATATGATCGATAGACACAAAATGATGGAGTCATGTCATGTCTCACGTCGCTGAAACAGCGCAATCGTCGCAGTCGCCCGCCTCCTCCGCTTCTCCCGCTTCTCCGGTATCTCTGCCCTGGGTCACCCGTCTGGTGTCGATGGACACGGTGAGCCGCAATCCGAATCTCGGCCTGATCGAAACCGTGCGCGACGAACTGCGCGCGGTCGGTATCGACGCGACGCTGACGCACGGCAAGGGCGGCAAATGGGCGAACCTGTTCGCGACGATTCCCGCGCACGATGGCGAAACGAACGGCGGCGTCGTGCTGTCGGGCCATACGGACGTCGTGCCAGTGGATGGCCAGCAATGGGACAGCGATCCGTTCAACCCCGAGATTCGCGGTGACAAGCTCTACGGCCGCGGCACCTGCGACACGAAGGGGTTCATCGGCGCGGCGCTCGCGCTCGTGCCCGAGATGCAGCGTACCAGGCTCGCGAAACCGATCCACTTCGCGCTGTCGTTCGACGAGGAAGTTGGCTGCGTCGGCGCGCCGTTGATGATCGCCGATCTGATGAAGCGCGGCGTGAAGCCGGACGGCTGTATCGTCGGCGAGCCGACCAGTATGCGTCCGATCATCGCGCACAAGGGCATCAACGCGTATCACTGCTGCGTGCGAGGCCAGGCCGCGCATTCGTCGCTGACGCCGAAGGGCTTGAACGCGATCGAGTACGCGGCGCGCCTGATCTGCCACATCCGCGACATGGCCGACCAGTTCCGCGCGCAAGGCCCGTTCGACGAACTGTACGACGTGCCGTTCAGCACCGCGCAGACTAGCACGATCACGGGCGGCAACGCGATCAACACCGTGCCGGCCGAATGCCAGTTCCAGTTCGAATTCCGCAATCTGCCGACGCTCGATCCCGAGCAGATCTTCGCGCGCATCGACAGCTACGCGCGCGAAACGCTGTTGCCGAAAATGCTGCGCGAGCATCCGTCGGCCGCGATCGAGATCACGAAGATCGCCGCGGCGCCCGGACTGGATTCGTCTGAGCAGGCCGCGATCACGCAACTCGTGCGCGCGCTGACGGCCGACCAGGATAAGCGTAAGGTCGCGTACGGCACCGAGGCAGGCCTGTTTTCGAACGCGGGGATTCCGAGTATCGTCTGCGGCCCCGGCGATATCCAGCAGGCGCACAAGGCGAACGAATTCGTCGAGCTCGAGCAGCTCGTCGCGTGCGAGCGCTTCCTGCACAAGTTCATTCACAGCATGTCGGTCGAGGCCGCTTAGCCCGTCTCGTTGCAGCGGCGCGCAGCCGTGGTGAACCTGCGCGCCGCGCCACAGGTCTGAGCGACATCGACGACTCCGGAGCGACCGCCATGTCCAGCGCCATGCAGCAGCACACGGATCACACGATCGACGGCGAGCCGATCCCCACGCTCGACGACATCGCCGCGCAGCATTTCGCATTGACGCCGTGGGTCGCGCGCACGCCGGTGTTCGACCGGCTCGACTTCTCGTCGCTGCGCGGCACCGTCGTCAATTTCAAGTTCGAGCTCTTGCAGGCGGGTGGCAGCTTCAAGGCGCGCGGCGCCTTTACGAACCTGCTCGCGCTCGACGACGCGCAGAAGAGCGCGGGCGTGACCTGCGTGTCAGGCGGCAATCACGCGGTGGCGGTCGCCTATGCGGCGATGCGGCTCGGGGTCAGCGCGAAGGTCGTGCTGTTCAGCGCGGCGAATCCGGCGCGCGTCGCGTTGTGCCGTGCATACGGCGCCGACATCGTCTATGCGGAAGATCTCGCCGAAGCGTTCGAACTGGTGCGACGCATAGAGGCCGAGGAAGGCCGTTATTTCGTGCATCCGTTCAACGGTTATCGCACGGTGCTCGGCTCGGCGACGCTCGGCTACGAATGGGCGACGCAAACACCCGACCTCGAAGCGGTGATCGTGCCGATCGGCGGCGGCGGACTCGCGGCCGGCGTCTCCACCGCGCTGCGCCTCGCGAATCCGAACATCCACGTGTACGGCGTCGAACCCGAAGGATCGGATGTGATGAGCAAGAGTTTTGCCGCCAACCATACGGTCAGAATGGGCCATATGTACAGCATCGCCGATTCGCTGATGTCGCCGCATACCGAGCAATACAGCTACGAGTTGTGCCGCCGCCATATCGATCGGCTCGTCACGGTGTCCGACGATCAGTTGCGCGAAGCGATGCTGATCCTGTTCAATCAGTTGAAGCTCGCGGTCGAGCCGGCTTGCGCGGCCGCCACCGCCGCCTTGCTCGGACCGTTGCGCGAACAGTTGCAGGGCAAACGCGTGGGCGTGCTGCTGTGCGGCGCGAACATCGACCCGGTCAGTTTTGCCGCGCATCTGGAGCGCGCGCGTCATGGCGAGTCACAGTTTCCTCATTAACGACACGCGGCGAATGCAATTGTTGCGTCGGGGCCAAAGCACTAGCCTATCCGCTTCAGGTTGGTATGATTCGGCTATTCATATCAGGGAGGTGTGTGTATGAGCATGATCCAGGAATTTAAAGAATTTGCCCTCAAAGGCAATGTGATGGATCTGGCGGTCGGTGTGATTATCGGCGGCGCATTTTCCACCATTGTCAATTCCGTGGTTAAAGACCTGATCATGCCGGTCGTCGGGCTCGCTACCGGCGGCTTCGATTTCTCCAATCTGTTCGTTCGCCTCGGCCATATTCCAGCGACTTACAAAGGCAACCCCGAATCGTATAAAGACCTGCAGACGGCCGGCGTGGCGGTGTTCGGTTACGGCTCGTTCATTACCGCGACGATCAACTTCATCATTCTCGCGTTCATCATCTTTCTGATGGTCAAGTTCATCAACAAACTGCGCAAGGAGCCGCAAGCTGCTCCGGCGGAACCGCCGCCGACGCCGGAAGACGTGCTGCTGCTGCGCGAGATCCGCGATTCGCTGAAAAACCAGCAGCGTTAATTGTTAAAATGAGCTCGGTTTCAAATACCTGAGCCAGTGAAATGAAAAAGGCCTGTTGCGACTGACTTCGCAACAGGCCTTTGTCTTTTCACTTTGCTTTCAGCACACTGCCCTTTATAGAGCCTCACGCATTCTTTTGCGCCTTCAATTGCGCGGCGCTTTCGATCATCGCTTCGAGCTGGCCGAAATTGACAGGCTTCGTCAGATGCGATGTAAAGCCCGCACCCAAACAACGGCGCACGTCCTCGTCGGTGCCGAAGCCGGTCAACGCGACGGCTGGCACATCGGAATGTTCGCGAAACGCCTCGATGAAATCGAGGCCGGTGCCATCGGGCAACCCGACATCGCTGACAACCAGATCGAAGTTCTGCAGCTGCATCGCCGCAAGCGCATCGTCGATGCGCCCGACCACCGTCACCTGATGACCCAAGCCGTGCATCAATTGGGCCATCACGTCGGCGGTATCGGCATGATCCTCGATCAGCAGCACGGTCAGCGAACTTGCCGGCTGCACGGTGCTCGGCACGATGACCGGCGGCGCGGCGGTCGGCGCGGCCGCGGTCGGCAGCGTGATCGTGAAGGTTGCGCCGCAATGCGGACCGGGACTCTGCGCGGTCACGGTGCCGCCGTGCACGTCGGTCAGCGCCTTCGTGATCGCGAGACCGAGACCCAGCCCGCCGAATTGCCGCGTCATACTCTGGTCGCCCTGCTCGAACGCGTTGAACAGCTTGCCGATCTGCTCCGGCTCGATGCCGATGCCGGTGTCTTCGACCGAGATCTGCACCTGCATGCGTTCGTCGCGCGTGCGTACATAGATATGGCCGCCGTCCGGCGTGAACTTGGCGGCATTGCGAATCAGGTTCCACAGCATCTGTTGCAGACGCGCGCGATCGGCGAGCACGTAGTGATGTGTCGCGCGCTTGTCGACATGCACGTCCTGCTGCTTGACCTGGATTTCGCTGCGAAAGAGTTCGAGCACGCTGTCGATCACGTCGTGCACGTCGACGGTTTCCAGCGACAGCCGCAGCTTGCCGTTCGCGACGCGCGTCAGATCGAGCAGATCGTCGATCAGCCGCGCCTCCAGCTCGACGTTGCGGCGGATCATCCGCACGCTCGCGCGCGCCTGCTCGGGCAGATCGGCAATCATCTCGAGCACGCTCGCGCCCGCCAGCACCGGCGTGAGCGGCGTGCGCAATTCGTGCGACAGCATCGCGAGAAAACGGTCCTTCGCGCGATTCGCTTCTTCGGCGGCCTGGCGCGCGGCCTGCTCGGACTCGAGCAGCCGCTCGCGCGCCTCGATCGCCTCGCGCTGCGAGTGAATGTCGGTGCAACTGCCGAACCATTTGCTGACGTTGCCTTCGGCATCGCGCATCGCGACCACGCGCACGTCGAACCAGCGGTACTCGCCGTCGTGGCGGCGAATCCGCATCTCGTGCCGATAGTCGCCGTTGCGGCTCGCCACGGCCTTGAGCCAGCTTTGCCGGATCTGCTCGCGATCGTCGGGATGCACAGCGTCGAGCCACGCAAGACCATGCGAGCTGGGTTCGGGCAAGCCCGTGTAGTCGTACCATTGCTTCGACAGGAAGTCGCAATCGCCGGCCGCGTCGCAGGTCAGCACCAGATGCGGCAACGTCTCCGACAGCGTGCGGTAATGCAGTTCGCGATCGCGCAGCAGCAGCGCTTCGTCGGACGCGCGTTGCAGCCGCACCTGCGACAGCACGCGCTCCACGGCCTCCGGCAGATAGTCGAGATAGTCGCCGGACTTCGGCACCACGTCGGACACGCCCGCGCGCAGCGCTTCGATCACGCGCGACTCGTCGGTGAAGCCGGTCACGAGAATCGCCGGAATGCGCACGCCCTCCGCGCGCAGGCGCCGAAAGAAATCGAGCCCGGTCTCCGGCCCGTTCAACTGATAGTCGAGCACCAGCAGATCGAGGCCGCCGCTCGCGAGCCGCTCGCGGGCCGCCTCGACACCGGCGCAGATCGCCACCCGGAAGCCGGCGCGTTCGAGCGACTTGCGCGCGAGCCGCAGGATGCCCTCGTCGTCATCGACAACGAGCACATAAGCGGCTTGCGGCTTGGACACTTCTTCGGTCATGCGGATGCTCTGTGGCTAAGGTCAGTGCTTATGTTGTCATGAACGGCTTTCGGTCGCCTTCAGGCCGGCTCGAGCCGATGCGCCGGCGGCAGCTTGACCACTTGCAGAAAAAAGCCCAGCCGGCGCACGGCCTCGATGAACGTATCGTATTCGACCGGCTTGCAGACGCAGACGTTGCAACCGGGTTCGTAGCAGCGAGCGGATTCGCGCCGGCGCGGCGCAGATTCCGCTCGACGAGCGTTGCGTGGCCGTCGTCGTCTTCGATCAGAACGAAGCTGGCCGTTTGCGCGTGATTCATAGGCTCTCCGTGCCAACGATTCGTCATCCATGTCCGCGCCGGCATGCGCAACGCTCAGAAGCGCACGGGCTGCTCGGGCAGCACCACGAAAAAGGTCGAACCGGCGCCTTCAGCCGATTCGACCCAGACGCGTCCGCCGTGCCGCTCGACCGTGCGCCGCACCACCGCGAGGCCGATCCCCTCGCCGCTAGCGGCGTCTGCATGCAGACGCTGGAACGCGCGAAACACCTTCGATAGATACGCGGCCGGAATGCCTAGCCCATTATCGCGGACGTAATAGGTGCGCATCCGGACCGCGCGCGGCTCGCTTTCATCGACGGGTTCGGGCGCCAGCGCGCCGACCTCGATGCGCCCGCGGCGCGCCGGATCGAGAAAAGTCAGCGCATTGCCGATCAGGTTGCTGAAGATCTGTTCGACCGCCGCCGGATCGCCCCATGCGGGCGGCAGCTCGCGCACCGTGACACTCGCGGCGCGCTGGTCGATCGTGCCTTGCAGCCCATCGACGACCCGCGCCACCGCGCGCCCGACGCTGACCCGCTGCCACTGGTATTCGAGCCGTCCCGCGCGCGAGATGCGCAACAGCGCGTCGATGATCGCCGCCGCGCGCGCAACAGCCGTGCGCAAATAGTGCAACGACTCGCGCACGTCGCCATTCAGAATCTGCGTCATGCGCCGCGCTTCGATCTCAGGCAGGCGAGCGCGCCTGACGAGGCCGTCGAGTTCGTCGCACGATACGTGCAGTTCCTTCGAAAACCCTTGCAGATTCACGAGCGGCGAGCGCAGATCATGCGACACGCTGTAGATGAACATCTCGTTGTCCTGCGTTTCCTGGCGCAATTCCTCATTGACGGCCGTCAGTTCGCGCGCGCGTGCTTCGAGCTCGGCCTTTAGGGCCTGCTGCCCGGCTTCCGCCTCGCGCAGGCGCGTATCGGTCTGATGCAGCACCGTGTCGAGCGCGGCGATTTCGTCGCTGCCCGACAACGGCGCCGCGAGCGGCCGGCCGCTGCCGAGCCGCTCGGCGTTATCGGTCAGCACTTCGAGGCGCTGGCCGATGCCGCGCGCGAACACGAAGGCGGTGACCGCCCAGATCAGCATCGAGCCGAATGCCGCGGCGATCAGCGTGCGCTGCTGAAGCTCGCGACGCTCGCCGAGCGCGCTCGCGCGCTCGACATCGAGTACCGACGCCGCCGCGTCGAACTGGGCCAGCTCCTCGCGGAACACGGCGATCTGCTCCGGCAACTCGCCGGTTTCGAGCGCGATATAGGGGCGTAGACTGCGCCCCTCGTGCAAAGCCTGCGAGATCGCGACACTCTGTTCGCGATACGCGCCGATCGCGCGCCGCATGCTGCGTACGCGCTCGGCCTGGGCCGGTGTTTCGGCGACGAGCGCATCGAGCTTCGCGAGGCGGTCGTTCAGTTCGACCCACACCGCGTGGCGCTCGATCAGCGACGCATCGCCCGTTACCATCGCGGTGCGCACGCGCGCGGCCTGGCGCAGCAGCGGGTCGACGATGGCCGACGACTCGTAGAGGATCTGCTTGCTGTTGTCGACCCATCGCGCGGCCTGCGCGGTGCGCTCCTGGGTGTCGAAGACGACCCCGAGCAGCGCGAGTTCGACCACGCTCGGTATCGCGATCAGCAGCAGGCCTTTGGTGAATAGTTTCATGGTTCCGTCAGGGCGTTCAGGCTGTGGTTCAGGCTGTCACTCGAACGGCGGGGCTCGCGCACCCGTGGCGCCCTGTAAGGCGGGCGCCGCGCGGCCGGACGGGCCATTATCGACGTGAACCAGAGATATTTCAACGGCGCGCCTGCAAGCGCTCGACCACACAAAAATGACTTTTTTATTGGGATGGGATGTTTTTTCCGCGCCGCCTGCGTCTATGATGGAGACAAGGTGTGCTGGGATGCGAATGCGCGCGGCGAGGCGGTTCGGCATGATTCGTGCGGGAGCGGTGGAGCGATGCAGCAACGTCGAATCATCGTGAATCCGGCCTTGTCGTATGCTATAAAAGATCGACGTGCGGCGCGCGAAAGCCGGGAGTGGTCGCATGAGGACGCAGCGTTTCTTGCAATTCTTTTTCAGGCGAATTTTTATGTCCTTCCCGAAAAAGCGTAGACGCGCGAAGGTGGACGGCGACGAGTCGTTCCTCGCGGTTCTGCGGCATTTCAAGCCGTTCGGTCAACTCGACACCAAGATTGCGCGGGCTCGCGCGCAGGACGAACCGGTGCTCTATGCACACGTACTGCCCGGACTCGACGTGCTTCTATGCAGTGTGCGCGGCGCGCAGCCGCCCTACCCCGCACCAGCCGAATTGCGGCGGCGCTGCATCGAATCCATTACCAACGCACTGGAGCAACCGCTCGATGGTCTCGAGAACGGCGGCTACTGGTACGAGGCCGACGGCTTCGGCTTCCTCGTGTTCGCGAGTCGTGCGCGCGGCAAGATTCTGACGGAGTTCGGCGCGACGCGGATCGGTACTCGCCGCGGCGTGCGTCGCCAGGATGCGTCGGGCGATGCAACACCGCGCTCTCTCCGGTAGCGCCGATCAGAGACCTTGAAGTTCAGGGTTACTGACAGCTCGTTTCGTCGTCATTCATCCGCGGTTTCGACAGCCGATGTCGACACCCATCGCTGGCGTCTTCGGTGGCGCGCTGCGTTGCTTTCCAGTTCGCTTCATTGCATTGAAACACGGGCTTCGACGGCGACCGCGCGCAGTTGCGCGCGCGGCATCCTGCCATTGATTCGGCCATCGCAAAATCGACGCGCTCGCGCGCGGGCGGCACGCTGATCAGCCACAGAAAGATCACGCACAGGCCGCCACCAACATCAGCTACCCTTGTATTCGGCCGCGCTCGCCGGCGACTGCGTCGCGGGCTTTTGATTGCGATCCGTCGCGGCCGGCGACGACGCACCGCTCGACGGCTTGTTGACCGGCGCGCCCTCCAGCGACATCGGCGCCTTCGGCTGTTGCTTCACGCCCGGCGGCGGCGCCTTCGGCATCTGCCGCACCTGCGCGAGCAATTGCGTGCACGGCAGCGGCTTGTTGTTGCTCGGCGCGAGCAGCGGGATCAGCGCCGCGAACGGATTGATCAGCCCGAGCCCGACCGCCGCGCCGCCACGCAGCGCAAGCGCGGCCGCATTGACACCGACGTGCGGGTCCTTGAAGGTGCCCTTCACGTACAGCGGCGAGCGCAGCGAAAAGACCCGGAAGCCCTTCGTATGCGGATGCACGCCGAGGTCCATCGTTTCGTCGCGCAGATTGATGTGACCGTCGATGTTGATCACCGCGTCGTCGGTATCGAGCGCGAACACGCGCGCTTCGAGCACGCCGTCGGTCGCGACGAAATCGGCGGCCGCGCAGTTGATCTTCACGTCGCGATTGCCGAACAGCTTTTCATAGACGACGTTCGCGACGTTCAGGCCGGCCGCCTCCATCAGCAGACGGCTCACGGTGCCCTCGCTCACGAGCGCCTTCAGCTCGCCGTTCGAAGTCGCGGCGAGCGCCGCCGGAGAGTTGCCGGTCGCGGACAGCGACGCGTCGCCGTTGATCTCGCCGAGCGCGCTCTGCATCGTCTTGAAGTTCGGGAACAATTGCTTGAGCTTCAGATGCCGCGCCGACATCGCGAAGCGCCCCTTCAACGGCGCCCCGCTGCCATCGAGATAAATGTCCGACGCGAGCGAGCCGCCCGCGACGCCGAACTTGAGCGGCACGAGCGACAGCACGCCGTCGGTCATCACGACATGCGTGTACAGATCCGTGATCGGCAGATTCGCGTTCTTGATGATGCGCCGGCCGGTGAACTTGACGTCGGCGTCGATCGCCTTCCAGCGGTCGGTGCGGAACTCCTCGACCGGCAGCGCGCGGTTGCTCGGCTGCGCGGCAGCGCCGCCGCGCTTCGCCTTGCTCGCGTTCGAATCGGCGCCGATCACCGGCGCGAGATCCGAGAATTGCAACAGATGCGACTCGAGTTCGCCTTTCAGCAGCGGACGCGGCTGGCGGCCGGTATAGGTCAACGAACCGTTCAGATCGCTGCCGCCGACTCGGCCTGTAAAGTTTTCATACGTGAACACGTTGCCGCTCGATTTGAACCGGCCGATCAGATGGCCCTCGGTCGCGTATGGCGGGGTCTCGGGCAGGGTCACCCCCGTCAGCGAATATAGCCGGGCCATGCTGTTGCCTTGCAGCCAGAGACGCAGATCGAGCGCCGCGAGATGCGCCGGATCGGTGACCGTGCCGACGAAGGCGATATGCAGGTCGCCGGCTTTGACGTCGGCCTGCACCGGGAACGGCCGGTTCGCGTCCTGCAGCGCGAGCACGCCGCCGAGCTTGCCGCTGCCCGACAGCGGCGTGCGGTTGTAGATGCCCTTGACGGTCCAGGCGATCGCATAGAGCGGCGTCGCGCGTGGCGCGCCGGGTGCGGTGCCGCCGCTCGCGGCCGAGACGGCCGCAGGCGTGCTGGCGCTCTCACTGCCGGTTTCACCACCTGGCGCGGCGGCGCCGCTCGTCGCGGGCGCGCCTGATGTTGCAGCCGGGCCCGAGGCTGCCGACGCCGGTGCCGGCGTCCGTGCTTCAGAAGCCGCCGCTTCGGAAGCCGCCTTCGCCGCCGAGGCCGCCTGCGCTTCGGCCTGCGCGGCAAGCTTGCTCGCACCCGCGCGGCCGATCGCCTGCGCCGACGCGCTGCGCGAGGCCGCCTCCTGCTGCTTCAGCGCGTCGCCGATCGGGATCGGCTGCCCGAGCGTATCGACGACCATCTGCACCTCGACCTTCTTCTGCTGATCCGAGAGCGCGATATTGCCCTTCGCGAACGCGATATCGTGCAGATCGAGCTTCCAGTCGGATGGCCCGGTCGATGAAGGCAGTTTGAAGGTCCAGTTATTGCGGCCGTCTACAAGACGTTCGAGATCGACCGATGGATTCACGAGGTTGATCGCCGGAATCACGATGTCGTGCGCGAGGAGCGGCAGCACCTCGACTTCGAAGTCGATTTCGTCGAGCGTCGCGAACTGCGGCTGTTTGGCCCAGTCGGGATTGCCGATCGTGATGTTGGCCGCCGAAAAGCGCGGCCAGGGCACCCAGCCGCGCCAGCCGGTTTCGCCGACCGCATGACGCCAGCCCACCTTCAGATCGCCGTTGATCGCGAACGGCCGGCCGATCGCCTGGCTGACCTTGTCGTCGATGTAAGGCCGCGCGCGGTTCCAGTCGAAGGTCAGGATGAAGATGACGAGCGCGACGATCAGGATGACGAGCACCGCCAGCAGCCATGCAAAGATTTTTCCGACCCGTCGTCCGATGCTGCTCGACACTGCCATTGAAAGGCTCCGCGTGTTGTTCCACGTTGTGCACCGTGCAGCAGTTATCGTGCCTGGCGCGTGGCAATGAATCGTCGCGCCGGTTGTGGGTTGGGTGCGCTATTCGCGCCTCGTCGTTTTATCATGGCGCACGCTTTGCCGACAGACCGACCGGAGCATTGACGCCGTCGCGCCGGCATCGAAGCGACACCCTCCCCACGACGTTCCAACCATGACGACCGATGTTCCTCTCCTCTTCGCCGACGGCATCGTGCGGCGCGATGCGCAGCGCGGCCAGACGCTGTTGCAGCAGACCACCTTCGTGCTGCGCGCCGGCGAGCGCGTCGCGATCACCGGACCGTCCGGCTCCGGCAAGAGCGTGTTCCTGCGCGCGCTCGCGCTGCTCGATCCGATCGATGCAGGGCGCATCTTGTGGCATGGTGCGCCGCTCGTGCGAGCGGCGATCCCGCGCTATCGGCGCGGCGTCGCGTATATCCGGCAGCGGCCCGCGCTGATCGACGGCAGCGTCGAAGACAATCTGCGCTATCCGTTCGATCTGCGCGCGTATCGCGACGCGCGCTTCGATCGCGCGCGAGCAGCCAGGCTTGTGATGCAGGCCGGCCGCGGCGAGGACTTTCTCGGCAAGCGCGCAAGCGAATTATCGGGCGGCGAAGCGCAGGTCGCCGCGCTGATCCGGGTGCTGCAACTCACGCCCGAAGTGTTGTTGCTCGACGAGCCGACCGCGTCGCTCGACCCGGCTTCGTCGCGCGCGATCGAAGCGCTCGTGCAGGCATGGTTCGATGCCGCGCCTCGCGCTCACGCATCGATATGGGTATCGCACGATCCCGAGCAGGCGGCACGCATGAGCGAACGGCATTTGACGATGGGCGCCGGCGTGCTGGCCGAACACACTACGGTGCGGCGCGACGCGGACCAACGCGATGTTGCGGACCTGCGTCGGGAGTCCCGTCCATGAGCCTGCAGAATCTGAGCTTGTGGGACGTCGCAATCGCGACGCTGCTGATCGTCGTGAATGGCGCGGTGTCGGTCGCGTTGAAACTCGATCTCGAACGCAAGCTCGCATGGGCGGCGGTGCGCACCGTGGTCCAGTTGCTCGCGATCGGCTATGTGCTCGGCTGGGTGTTCAGTTTCGCTCGCTGGTACGTGGTGCTGCCGCTGATGATCGTGATGACGCTGATCGCGGGTTTCGCCGGCGCGCAACGCGGCAGCCACACCTATGCCGGGCAACGCGCCGACAGCGTGCTGTCGATCTGGGTCAGCTCGTGGCTCGTGGCCGCGGTGGGACTGTTCGTCGTGATCCGCATCCATCCGTGGTATGAGCCGCAATATGCGATTCCGATTCTCGGCATGATCCTCGGCAACACGCTGACCGGTGTATCGCTCGGCATCGAGCGGATGACCGAGGAACTGACCGCGCGGCGCGACCGCGTCGACATGGCGCTCGCGCTCGGCGCGACACGCTGGGAGGCCGCGCAAGCGCCGGCGCGCCAGGCGGTGCGTGCGGGCATGATGCCGACGTTGAATCAGATGGCGGTGGTCGGCGTCGTCAGTTTGCCGGGCATGATGACCGGGCAGGTGCTGGCCGGGCAGTCGCCATTGCAGGCGGTGCGCTATCAGATCGTCATCATGTTTCTGATCGCGGCGGCGTCGGCGCTGGGGACGGTGGGCGCAGTGCTGCTCACGTACCGACGACTGTTTTCGGCCGAGCATCAGTTCTTGCCGGCGCGGCTCGTCGAGCGTGAGGCACGCAAAGGATGACTCACCGGGATGACACGCTAATGCGTGCTACGGTTCGCGCACGCGGCCATCACGGCGCGCGCTGGACCATTCAACGCTTCGCGGTGACGGCGACCTCAGTGCCATCGTTCAGCGTCAGCGTTTTCGTCGTGCCGTTGACCGGCATCGTGAAACGCACGATCTGACTCATGCGCACATCGTTCGGACACTTGAGCGACTTGCCTCCGCTCGTCACGGTTTTGACACCATGCGGCGTCTGCGCCTGGAAGCTAAGCTGTACGGTCGCGGTGCCGTCGCCCGCCACCACCGGTGCGAGACGGATCTGCGTCTGGCGGATCATCGCGCCGTTCTCGTCGACCGGCAGCGACGCATAGTCCGGGCATGCGTCGGTAGCGGGCACCGGACCGCCGGGCGGCACAGTCTTCCACGTGAAGTCGTCCGTTTCGCCCGAGCGGATCGTGCGGGTCTCCTGGGAATTGCCGAACTGTTTCGACGTGACGCGAACGGTGTAGCGGATCGGACCGTCGAGCGCGGCCTTGTTGGTCACCGTGATCGGCGTGGCTGCGTGAGCAGCCGGCTCGAGCGCGCAGGCGAGAGAAGCGACAATCGAAACGGCGGAGAGTTTGAAGCTGAAGCTCATACTGTCACCTCGTTGTTGTGCCGCTGCGCGCTCGCGTCGACGCGATTGCCCGTGCACTGTTCGCGCACTGCCGAGGCCCGGCCGGTTCACACCGCCTTGCCTCGCCGCAAGACACGCAACCGTTTTGGCATGCTGCGTCGTCAGTCTAACGCCAAGCGCGCTGCCGCGCGTGTCGTGTCGGCTCGGGTGTTAACCCGCTTGCGGCGACGCGCTTTCTGCGCGTCGATTTCATCTCAGAAGCCGGTCAGCACCAGCTTGCCGATCGCGCGTCCTGCTTCCAGCAACCGATGCGCGCGGCGCAGATTCTCGGCGTTGATGCGGCCCAGGTCCTCGCCGAGCGTCGTGCGCAACGTGCCCGCGTCGACGAGGCGCGCGACCTCGGTCAGCAGCTTGTGCTGCTCGATCATGTCGGGCGTGCCGAACATCGAGCGCGTGAACATGAATTCCCAGTGAAACGCGGCGCTCTTCGCCTTCAGCAATTCGACCGGTACCGCGGCGCTGTTCTCGACGATCGTGCAGATATCGCCTTGCGGTTTGATCAGTTCGGCCGCGGCCGGGAAATTGCGATCGGTGTCGTTGAAGATCAGCACGTAGTCGACCTGTTCGATGCCGAGCTCTTTCATCTGCGCGGACAGATCGCCGAAGTGATCGACGACGTGATCCGCGCCGAGCTCCCGTGCCCATTTCGCCGATTCGGGCCGCGACGCGGTCGCGATCACCTTCAGCTTGGCGAGCTGCTTGGCGAGCTGGATGCCGATCGAGCCGACCCCGCCCGCGCCGCCGAAAATCAGCACCGTGCGGCCTGCGTCGGCGCCCTGCGGCGACACGCCGAGGCGGTCGAACAATGCTTCCCATGCAGTGATCGCGGTCAGCGGCAAGGCGGCCGCGTGCGTGAAATCGAGCGACGCCGGCTTGTGTCCGACGATCCGTTCGTCCACCAGATGAAACTCGCTGTTGGCGCCCGGCCGCGTAATGCTGCCCGCATAAAACACGGGATCGCCGACCTTGAACAGCGTGACCTCGGGCCCGGCCGCGACGACGGTGCCGGCCGCGTCCCAGCCGAGCACGCGCGGCGTCTTCTCGACGCTATCCTTCGGCGCGCGCACCTTGGTGTCGACCGGGTTCACGGAAATGGCTTCGACCTTGACCAGCAGATCGCGGCCGCTCGCTTCGGGTTTGGGGATCTCGACGTCGACGAGCGCTTCGGCGTGATCGATTGGCAGATAACGGTAGAGTCCGACGGCTTTCATGGCTGCTCCTCGTGGGTTCGGTTGATGTGCAAGCATGACCCGAATCGTAAGACGGTTCTTATTCTGCTAAAACAGTCATAATCACTGAAACATTTTTTGATTTTTCAGAATAATGAACGATTCAACTCCGGCTGGCCGGTCCCTGCCCAGCGAGCGCGAACGGCTCGATCTGCTCGATGTCGGGCTGTTCGTGCGCGCCGCGCTGCTCGCCAACGTGTCGGCGGCCGGGCGCGAGTTCGGTTTGTCGGCGGCGGTCGCGAGCGCTCGGATCGCCCAACTCGAAAAGCTGCTCGGCGCGCGTTTGTTGCATCGGACCACGCGCCGCATCAGCCTCACCCAGGACGGTGAAGTGTTCATGACGCGCGCCGAGGCACTGCTCGACGCGGCCGCCGCCGCACGCGCATCGGTCGGCCGCGCGCAGGCCGAGCCGCAGGGACGGCTGCGCGTGACGATGCCGTCGTCGTTCGGGCGCCAGCATGTGTCGCCGGTGATCAGCGAGTTTTTGCGCCGCTATCCGGGCGTCAGCGTCGATCTGCGCCTGACGGATCAGGTGGTCGATCTGGTCGACGCGGGCATCGATGTCGCGATCCGCGTCGGCGTGCTGAAGGATTCGTCGCTGGTCGCGCGGCGGCTCGCGGTCAATCGCCGGGTGCTGTGCGCGGCCCCCGCCTATCTGGCCGCGCACGGCACGCCGCATCATCCGTCGGATCTCGCGCGGCACGAGTGCATCATCCTGTCGGAGCAGCGCGACTGGCGCTTCGTGACGCCCACTGGCCCGCTCGACGTGCGCGTGAGCGGCCGCCTCGTCACCGACAATGGCGAGGTGATTCGCGACGCGCTGCTCGCGGGCTTCGGCATCGCGCTGAAATCGACATGGGACGTGGCGCCTTATCTGCGCAGCGGCGAACTCGTCAGTGTGCTCGACAGCTATCCGCTCGCGGACGACGTCGCGATCTGGGCCGTGTACCCGAGCCGCGCGTTCGTGCCGCCGAAGACGGTCGCATTCATCGACTTCGTCGCCGCGCACTTCGACGATCCGCCGTATTGGGACCGGGAGCCGGTTGGACTGGCGGGCGCGTAGGCGTCACGCCCGGTACGCGGCGTCAGCGCTTGCCGCTCTTCGCGCCGCCCTGCTTGCGATCCGAATTCACATCGGCATGCGAGTCGTTCTGCGTGCGCTGCTGATACTCGCCGCCGCCGCGGCGGTCGGTGTCCTGCAAGCCATGCTCGATATCCTCATGCGCCTGCTTGCCGACATGGCGCGGATGGTCCTCGTGCTGCGACTCCGGATGCTGATCGGTTTCATGCGGCAGCGGCGCCGCGGCTTCCTGCAACGACTTCGGGTCCTTGTTCGCGTGCGGGTCGGCTTGCGAGTCGCCCTCAGTCGATTGCGGCAGGGTCTTCATTGCATTGCTCCTTCGCGAAGCGCGTTCGCGCACTGAGTGCGCATGGCGAATTCGCGGGTTGTTCAGCCACCTGGACGAGCACTCATGACGCGACGCCCAGACGTTTTTTCATCGCCGCGGTGATGCGCTGACGTGTCTTCGCATAGTCGGCCCATGGGTCGCTTGCGAGGCCGTCCACGCGCTCGTGGACGTTGCGGATCCCCCATTGATCGCCGCCCGTCGTGCTGTCGAGTTCGTCCCACGCGAGCGGCACCGACACGCCGAGCCCCGGCCGCGCCCGCGCCGAGAATGCGGCCACCGTGCTGGAGCCGCGGTTGTTGCGCAGATAGTCGATGAAGATTTTCTTCTTGCGATTCTGCGCACCCATCTTCGCGCTGAAGTACTGCGGCAGCGTCGTCGCCATATGCTGCGCGACCGCCTGCGAGAAATCCTTCACTTCATCCCAGCCGGCCTGCTTCGCGAGCGGCACGACCACGTGCAAGCCCTTGCCGCCGCTCGTCTTGACGAACGACTTCAGGCCCAGTTCGTCGAGCAGCGAGCGGGTCAGTTGCGCGGCCTCGACCATCCGTTCCCAGCCGAGCGACGGGTCCGGGTCGAGATCGAACACCATCCGGTCGGGCTTTTCGATATTCGACGCGAGCGCGTTCCACGTGTGAAATTCGACGGTGCCCATCTGCGCGGCGCCGACCAGCGCGGCGAGCGTGTCGATCGTGATCAGCGCAGGATGGCCCGGGTCGAGTCCCTCGTGCTGCGTGACGTGCGGAATCGAGAGCTTCTGACTGTGCTTCTGGAAGAACAGCTCGCCGCCGATATCCTCGGGCGCGCGCACCAGCGCGACGGGCCGCTCGCGCAGATGCGGCAGCATCCATTCGGCGATTGATTCGTAGTACTGCACCAGTTCGAGCTTGCTTGCGCCGCTGCTCTTGTCGATCACGCGTTCGGGATGCGAGATGCGCACGCCGGCGATTTCGCTTTGCGCGCGCGAGCGTGTTGCCGTGGTTCGGGCGGGCGCGCTTTCCGTCGCGGCGGGCGTGGCGGTCCTGGCAGTCCTGGTGGTTTTCGTGGCTGCGCGCTTTTTCGGCGCGCCTGTTTGCCGCGTATCGTCGGCGGCGGTTTCGGTTTGCTGTTGCACGTCGGCTCCTTGTCGGGCGGTTTCCTTGACGATCTGGCGCGCCGGTTTGTCGTCGCGCAGACTGACGAACGACGCCTGGCGCACGATGCCGTCGCTGGTCCATTCGGCGAAGTTGCATTCGGCGACGAGCACCGGCTCGACCCAATGCACGGGCGTGCGGCTGCGCTCGCGCGGCGCGCTCGCGAACGGCATGCGCTTGCTCGCGTGCGCGTCGAGCGCCTGTTTGACCGAGCGCAGCAACGCGGCGTCGAAGCCGGTGCCGACGCGCCCCGCGTACTGCAGTTGGCCTTCGGCGTCGTAGACGCCGAGCAGCAGCGCGCCGAACGCCTCGCGGCTGCCGGCCGGCTCTGAATAGCCGCCGATCACGAACTCCTGGCGGCGCCGGCACTTCAGCTTGATCCACGACGGCGCGCGGCCCGACACATAGCGGCTGTCGCGCCGCTTGCCGATGATGCCTTCGAGCCCCATGTCGCACGCGCTCCTGAGCAGCTCGCCGGCGCTGAACGCGAAGTCGTTCGAAAAGCGCAGCACGCGATCGTCGACGCCTTGGAGCAGCGCGCGCAGAATTGCGCGGCGCTGTTCGAGCGGTACGCCGCGCAGGTCGTAGCCGTTCAGGAACGGCAGATCGAACAGATAGATGACGATGTCCTGCGGGCGATGCGCATCGAACGCGTTTTGCAGCAACTGGAAACTCGGCACGTCGCGTTCATCGAGCACGACCGCTTCGCCGTCGAGCCACGCGCTTTGCAGGTCGAGCCCGGCGATGGCCTCGATCTGCTTGCTGAATCTGGTGGTCCAGTCGTTGCCGTTGCGCGTGAAAACGCTGACCGCACCAGCCTTCTTTTTCGACGCGTGGTCGATGCGCGCGAGCACCCGGTAGCCGTCGAACTTGATTTCGTACAGCCAGTCGTCGCCAGGCGGCGCAGTGTCGACGAGCGTCGCCAGCTCCGGCGTCAGGCTCGCGGGCAAGGCAGCTTTGACCGCGCCTTCAATCGATGGCGATGCGGCGAGTTCGCGCAACGACTGCGCGGTACGCGTCGCGACGATGTCGGGGCGTTTGGGATCGGCTGCGCGGCGCAAGGAGGCGGACTTCGCTGGCTTGCCTGTGCCCGTGGCTTTGCCGTCGCCCGACGTTTTCGTCTGCGCTTTCGCTTGCTTCGTTTTCCTGCCTTTCGACGCGCCGTCGGCCAGCACGCTGCCCGGCAGTTCTTTGAGCACGTCGTAGTCGCTCTCGTCGCGCGCTTCCTCGTCGCGCTCCTTGATCAGCAGCCATTGCTCCTTGTCGCCGCTGCCGCGCATATGGCTGCGTACCAGCGTCCAGCCGCCGTGCAGCTTCTCACCGTGCAAATGAAACTTGAGCTTGCCGGCCGCGTACGACCGCGCGGCTTCGGCCACGCCGCCCGCCGGCTCCCACGTGCCGCGATCCCACACGATCACGGTTCCCGCACCGTAGTTGCCGGGCGGAATCTCGCCCTCGAACGTACCGTATTCGACCGGATGGTCTTCGACGTGCACCGCGAGCCGCTTGACCGACGGGTCGAGGCTCGGCCCTTTCGGAACCGCCCACGACAGCAGCGCGCCGTTCAGTTCGAGCCGGAAGTCGTAGTGCAGACGCCGCGCGTCGTGCTCCTGGATCACGTAGGACAGTGTGTCGGGCGCGGCACGCGTCGCGCTCCTGCCCGTCTTGCTTGCCGCGCGCTTGCGGGTCGTCACGCCGGAGCCATCCGGCGTGTCTTCGAAGCGGCGCTTGCGGTGATAGACCTCGAGTCGGTCGTTCATGGCGATGACTCCGGTGCGTTAAGCGCGAGCGGCGCGGCGGCCGCGCGTTCAGGCCGCCGCGCGCCGTTTGCGCGACGTTGCGGTGGTTTTCGATGCGGCGCGGGCGCTGCTGCCGCTACCGCTGCGACTGCGCGCGGTGCTTGTTGCGCGAGCCTTCTTGCGCGCGGGCGCGGCCGCCTCTTCATCGGACCCGGCTTCGCTATCGGCCTGATCCTCGTCCTCGCCGGCGGTGCGCTTGCGGCCGGTGGCCGCCTGCTTGCCCTTGCCGCGGCCGAGGCTGCGTTTGAGCAGATCGGACAGGTCGAGAATGTCGGCGGACTTGCGCGGCTCGTGCGGCGTTTCCACCTCGGTGACCTCCTCGGTCTTGCCCGCCTGGATCTTGCGCTCGACGAGCGCCATGATGTCGTCGCGAAACGTATCGTGATACTGCATCGGGTCCCACGTCTCGCTCATGTCGTCGATCAGCTTTTTCGCCATGTCGAGTTCTTTGGCCGACACGCCGGCGGCCTTCATGCCTTCGGGCGGCACCTTGAATTCGTCCAGACCGCGCACCTCGTCGGCCCAGCGCAGCGTGTTCAGCGCGAGCATCGGACCGAGCGGAATCAGCGCGGCCAGATGCTGCTTGTTGTGCAGCACGACGCTCGCGACGCCGATCTTGCCCGAGGCCGTCATCGCCTCGCGCAACAACGCATAGACTTTTTCCCCCTTGCGGTCGGGCGTCAGGTAATACGGCGTGTCGAGATAGAGAAACGAGATGTCGGCCGCGTCGACGAACGCGAGGATGTCGACCGTTTGCGTCGACTCGGGATTCGCCGAGCGGATCTCGTCGTCCGACAGTACGACGTAGTGATCCCTCTCGTATTCGAAGCCGCGCACGATGTTCTCGCGGGTCACGTCCTTGCCAGTGCGCTTGTTGATCTGCTTGTAGCCGATCGGGTCGATCGTGCGCTTGTCGAGCAGATTGAAACCGACCTTCTCCGACTGTGTCGCCGGATAGAGCTGCACCGGTACGTGCACCAGCCCGAAACTGATTGCGCCCTTCCAGATCATATGTGCCATCGCGCGCTCCCCCTGTCCCATGGCCCCGAGATATCAGGCGAAGCAGCAAGCGTGCCCGAGTTTTGGTGGGTTTTGCGCTGCTGCCACGCCTAAAGGATGAGCCGGTCCGCTCGGCGGCGTGCTGTCATAAGGCTGTAAGTCTTGCGACGAAGCGGCAAAAGCTACGGCTGTCTTAGTGCGCGCGCTATCAGGGGGTGCATCAAGGATCGAGCAGGACCGGCACGGACGCAAACCCGCGAAACCGCACGCGCCCGCCCCGCGTCGGCTCGCCATCGACGTGATACGCCGGGAAGCGCCGCACGAAGCGCCCAATTGCAATCCGCGCCTCCAGCCGCGCCAGCGACAGGCCCGCGCATTGATGAATCCCGAAACCGAACGCGAGATGCCGGTTCGGATCGCGGCGGATATCGAAGCGCTCCGGCTCGGCAAACTGCTCTGGATCGCGATTGGCCGCACCGATGCACAACGTGACCGGCGTGCCGCGTGCAACCGCGACGCCGCCGATCTCGGTATCGACGGTGGTCATGCGGTTACCGAGCTGGTTCGAACTCTCGAAGCGCAAACACTCCTCGACCGCGGTGCCGATCGACTCCGGCTCGCGCAGCAGCGCGGCACGCTCGTCGGGCCATTGGCTCAGCGTGACGAGCCCGTTGCCGATCAGGTTGGTGGTCGTTTCGTGCCCCGCGTTCAGGATGAAAATGCAGTTCTGCAGCAGCTCGGCTTCCGATAGCTGCTCGTCCGGGCCCTCGCCTTGAATCAGCCGTGTCAGCACGTCGTGCTGCGGATCGCCCGGCTCGCGGCGGCGTCGTGCGACGAGGCCGCGCAGATAGTCGACGAATTCGCTGACGGCGCGATTGCCGCGCTCGAACTGCGCGTCGGTCAGCGACGGCTCGAGCGCGCCGAGTATCGCCAGCGACCAGTCGCGCAGCGGTGCGCGCTCCTCGTGCGGCACGTCGAGCAGATTACCGATGACCTCGACCGGGATCGCCGCCGCGAACTCGCCGATCAGATCGATCCGTCGGCGCTGCGCGGCCGCGTCGAGCAGGCCGTCGACGAGCCGGATCAACGCGGGCTCCATCGCCGCGATCGCGCGCGCGGTCAGCGCGCCGGCGATCAGCTTGCGCACACGCGTATGGCGCGGCGGATCGTTGAACACGAGGCTCGTGGTGTGATGCGCGTAGAGCGGTGAGTCGCCGTATTTCGGGCGGAACTCGACGGTCTTGTCGGAACTGAAGGTCTTCGGGTCGCGGTAGACCGCCTGCACGTCGCGAAAGCGCGTCAGGAACAGCGAGCCGTCGGGCATGCGCCGGATCGGGTCATAGGTGCGCAGTGCGTGATAGACCGGATAGGGATCGGCGTAGAACGCGGGGCTCAGATGACGCAGATCGAAGTCGCGGGCAAGGGAGGAAGCGTCGCTGGCGGTTGCCGGGGTCATGCGTTGTCTCCGTGGGGCGTCTTGTTGCGCTTGTGATGTGGCGGGTTCGTGTGACCGTATTTGTTCGGTCCGTTCCGTTACGGCGATACGCGAAACGCCGACTTCTACCAACCTGACGACGAGCGCGCCACACGATTCGATGCGTCAGTATGAACCGTGCACTGCCACAGCGCTCGGCAAACCCGCCCGCTACAGCCGCCCGCGACGGCGCGACGCACGGAACCGATACAATAGCGGGATTTTCCGCGCGCCACGCGCCTCTTTCTTCCCGCGTCACTGGTCGTCCATGAACCTCGTCATTCAAAGCGTCGCCCCCCTTTCCGCCGATCATCACAAAACACTCGTCGCGCTCGCGCGCGGCTCGCACGCCACCGTCATCGACGAGAACGCGATTCGCATCGCCGACGCAAACCTCGCGCAACGCGCCGACGTCGAGGCGTATTGCTATACGCATCAACTCGACTACGCGTTTGTCGAAGCCGGCCTCCAGTTGCGCGACTTCGGGCTCGTCGCGATGGACATGGATTCGACGCTGATCACGATCGAGTGTATCGATGAAATCGCCGATTTCTGCGGGCTCAAAGCCGAAGTCGCGGCGATCACCGAGGCTGCGATGCGCGGCGAGATCAAGGACTTCAACGAAAGCCTGACGCGCCGCGTCGCGCTGCTGAAGGGGCTCGACGCCAGCGCGCTCGAGCGCGTGTACGAAGAGCGGTTGCAGTTGTCGCCGGGCGCCGAGCGCATGCTGGGCGGCGCGAAACAGGCGGGCCTGAAAACGCTGCTCGTGTCGGGCGGTTTCACGTTCTTCACCGCGAAGCTGAAGGCGCGCCTCGGCCTCGATTTCACGCGTGCGAACACGCTTGAAATTGTCGACGGCAAGCTGACCGGCAACGTGATTGGTGAGATCGTCAACGCGGACGTGAAAGCGCGCACGCTGCGCGAAGCCTGCGCGACGCTCGGCATCGAGCCTTCGCGCGCCATTGCGATGGGTGACGGCTCGAACGATCTGAAAATGATGGCCGAAGCCGGACTTTCCGTTGCCTTCCGCGCGAAGCCGGTGGTGCGCGAAGCAGCCAGCGTGTCGTTCAATTTCGTTGGACTGGACGGGTTGCTGCGGTTGTTCTGAGGCTGTTGCTCGAGGGGTTCGTTATCGCGTCGGCACAACGACCGACGCGATAACGAAATGCGCGAACTGTGTTGTTATCTGTTGAAAATGGCCGGCAGGAACAGGGCGCACATGCCGATGGAAATCAGGAGGTTGAAGATCAACACGCCCTTTATGATGCGGTCGTGATTTTTGCCTATTTCCAGCGACAGAATAAATTGTTTCATAAGCTCCTCCACGAGACGGAGCAAGTATAAGCTCTGCACTCTCCCATAAATCTAATTGAGGTAAATGTGTAGGGCCGCGAATAGAAACGCCGCCAGGCAGATCGTGAAAATCGACAAGCTTATCGCCCCACGTGATAGCGCGCCAACCATCGGCGGCACACAGTCCGATCGCACACCAGAACAATTGCCCGTCTTTCACTGACGCCGCAATCATCGTCCTCGCAACGCGCCAGCCATACGCGGGCGCAACGAGCGCAAGCGTAAAAATCGGCCCGGCAATCGGCACCGCGAGATTCAGCAACACCCAGAAGAAAAGATTCATCGAAGCCCCTCCCCGAGCGCGGCAACGTTATTCGGCAAGCACACGATCGTAGCGTCGCGCAACCGTATCGAACATTCGGCCAAACGGTCAGGTCGGTTCGATACTCAGCGCAACAAAAAGCCCGCCGGAACACATCCCGGCGGGCTTCTCGCACGACGTATCGAACAGGGCTAACGCGTATTAAGCCAGCTTAGCCAGGCTCTGCTCGATATCCGCGCGCAGATCAGCCTCGTCTTCGAGACCGATATAGAAACGCACCAGCGTGCCGCGGTGCGGCCACTGTGCCGCCGTGCGCATCGACGCGATGTCGTACGGCATCGCGAGGCTATGCGCGCCGCCCCAGCTCCAGCCGAGCGAAAACAGTTCGAGCGATTCGCAGAACGTGTCGATCTGCGCCGCGCTGTATCGCTCGTCGAACACGACCGAGAACAGGCCGCCCGCGCCGGTGAAATCACGCTTGTACACTTCGTGCCCCGGACAGTCGGCCAGCGCCGGATGCAGCACCGCGACGATTTCCGGCCGGCTCTTCAACCAAGCCGCGAGCGACAGCGCCGCGCGATCGTGCTGCGCGAAACGCAGTTGCATGCTCGGCAGGCTGCGCAGGATCAGCGAGCAGTCGTCCGAGGACACCCCGATGCCCATGCGCATGCGCGCCGCTTTCAGCTTCACATGCACGTCGCGGTCGACCGTGATCGTTGCGCCCATCAGCACGTCGCCGCCGCCCGACTGGTACTTGGTCAGCGCCTGCACCGAGATGTCGACGCCGTGGTCGAACGGCCGGAACGCGAGGCCGGCGGACCACGTGTTGTCGATCGCGGTGAAGACGTTGCGCGCGCGCGCCGCCGCCGTGATGGCCGGCACGTCCGGCACTTCCATCGTCACCGAACCGGGCGCTTCGATCCAGATCAGGCGCGTGTTCGGCTGGATCAGCCTGGCAATGTCCGCACCGATCAGCGGATCGTAGTAGCGCGCCGTGATGCCGAAATCGCGCGCGAGCCAGTCGCCGTGGTCGCGGTTCGGCGAATAGACGTTATCGGGGATCAGCACGTCGTCGCCGGACTTCACGAGGCCGAAGTAGACGTTCGAGATCGACGACAGCCCCGACGGCTGCAGCAGCGCATGCTTGCCGCCCTCGATCGCGGCGAGGCGCTGCGCGAGCGCGATCTGCGTCGGCGTCGCATGCAGGCCGTAGCGCCATTGCGCGTCGTTTTTCCAGTCGAGCGCGCGCATCGCGGCGAGATCGGGAAACACCACCGTCGACGCCCGCGTGACCGGCGTCGAGAACGATTCGAAGCCCGGCGTGATGTCGTCCTCGGCACGCACGATGCGGGTCTGCAGGCGGTGTTTGAGTTTGGATTCAGTCATATGGAGTTCGATGAAATACACAGGGAAGCGGGCTTGGAGCAAGCGCCGCGCCGCGCGACTCAAGATGCCCGGCGTGCGTACGCATCAGTCGCCGGTTTGCAGGTTGCTGACGCCGCCCACCGGGTGCCCGCCGGCAGCGGATGCCGGCGCGGGAGCCGCCACTGCGCCGTTCGCGCCAGCCGGCTGCGGAGTGGGGGTAGCCGCCTTGGCGGCCGCCGCGCCGGCCGAAGCGGCCGCAGGTGCCGCCTGCCCCGCCGCAAGAGGCTTCAGGTTGAATTCCTGAGGGTTCGAATCGTCGACGTTCATGCGGTCGCCCTCGAGCGAGCCGTCCGCCGCGAACTTGCCGACCCAGTTGCCGGTGATATGCGTGCCGTCGTTCGATTCTTCGACTTCGAGCGTATCGCCGACGCGATCGCCGGCGATCAGGATCACTTCGCCGTTATCGGTGTACTGATACTCGCCGTGCACGCCGGAAGGATCGTCGGTCTTGGGCCCGAGCCGCAGCACGATCGGCCGCGCGCCGAGCGTGCCCGCGTAGCGCGGAAACTTCGCGAACTCGGGGCTCGGTTTCAGCGGCAGCTGGATCGGCGGCGGCGCGGCCAGCTCCTTGACTGCATCGCTTTCCGCCCACGCCTGCGACGGCATCCACAGCACCGTGCCGGCACACAGCAGCGCGGCGGCGCTTGCCACCGCGCCGGCGCGCCGACGCAACGTGTGCGTTACCGAACCCTTCGTCACTTTCGCGTCCCACATCCTGTCGATCCTTGTTGCTGGTTCCTGCTTGCTACCTATGCCGGGCCGGCCTGCCATGCGTGGTCACAGACGCTCGAAAACCGCCGCGATCCCCTGGCCGCCGCCGATGCACATCGTGACGAGCGCATAACGCCCGCCGATGCGCTGCAGCTCGTACAGCGCCTTCACGGTGATCAGCGCGCCGGTCGCGCCAATCGGATGGCCGAGCGAAATGCCCGAGCCATTCGGATTGACCTTGGCCGGATCGAAACCGAGCTCCTTGCTGACCGCACAGGCCTGCGCGGCGAAGGCCTCGTTGGCCTCGATCACGTCCAGATCGGCGACTGTCAGACCCGCCCGCTCGAGCGCCTTGCGGCTCGCTGGCACCGGCCCGATGCCCATATACGCCGGATCGACGCCCGCATGCGCGTACGACACGAGCCGCGCCAACGGCTTCACGCCGCGCCGCTCGGCGACGCTGCGCTCCATCAGCACGACGGCCGCGGCCGCGTCGTTGATGCCCGACGCGTTGCCCGCCGTCACCGTGCCGTTGTCCTTCACGAACACCGGCTTCAGCTTCGCGAAATCGTCGGCGGTTGCGTTCAGCCGCGCGTGCTCGTCGGTGTCGAATACGACGTCGCCCTTCTTCGACGCGAGCGTGATCGGCAGAATCTGTTCCTTGAAGTAGCCGCTCGTGATCGCGTGAGCCGCGCGACGGTGCGACTCGAGCGCGAGCGCGTCCTGCGCGTCGCGCGAGATGTCGTACTTGCGCGCGACGTTCTCGGCGGTCACGCCCATATGGATCGACTGGAACGGATCGTTGAGCGCGCCGACCATCATGTCGACCAGACGCGCATCGCCCATGCGCTGACCGAAGCGCGCGGCCGGCATCGAGTACGGCGCGCGGCTCATGTTTTCAGCGCCGCCGCCGATCGCGATATCGGCGTCGCCGAGCAGCACGCTTTGCGCGGCCGACACGATGGCCTGCAAGCCCGAGCCGCACAGCCGGTTCACCGTCAGCGCGGGGGTATGCTGCGCGACCCCGCCGTTGAGCGCCGCGACGCGCGCGAGATACATGTCTTTCGGCTCGGTGTGCACGACGTTGCCGAACACCACGTGCCCGACTTCATCGCCCGACACGCTCGCGCGCTCGAGCACTTCGCGCACGACGCGCGCGCCGAGATCGGTCGGGGCGAAATCCTTCAGGCTACCGCCGAACGTGCCGATTGCCGTGCGCACACCGCTTACCACCACTACGTCCCGTTGCATCGCTTGCCCCTCCTGTTGTCTCCAGTTCGCCTGGATGATTGCGCCAACGCGGGCCATGCTGCGCCGCGCGTGGCTTACGTAATATCTAGCCCGCCAGCAGCCGCTCGACGGTCTCGCGCGACGGGATCGGCGCGACCGCGCCATAACCTTTCGTCGACAGCGCGGCGGCGACGTTCGCGTAGCGTGCCGCCGCAAATGGATCGTCGCCCGCAACGATGCGCGCGATGAATGCGCCGCCGAAGCAGTCGCCGGCGCCGGTCGCATCGACCGCATCGACGACGTGACCCGGCACGACGCGTCGCTCGTTAGGCGTCGCGATATATGAGCCGTCCTTGCCGAGCTTCAGCGCGACCACGCTCGGCCCGTGCGACAGCAGAAAATCGACGATCTCGTCGCGGCCGGTCAGCCCCGTTAGTTCGGTGACGTCGTCCCAGCTCGGCAAGCAGATGTCGGTCTGGCGGATCGCCTCGAGCATCACCGCACGCGCCCGCGCGAGCGGCCACAGCTTCAGACGCAGATTGGTATCGAAGCTCACGCGCACGCCATTCGCGCGCGCATGCGCGATCGCTTCGAGCGCGGCATCGCAAGCGCTGACGCTGATCGCGAGACTGATGCCGGACAGATGAACGACCTTCGCCGCCGCGAGCGCGTCGCGCGGCAGATCGGCGGGCGCATAGCGGCTCGCCGCCGAGCCCGCGCGCAGATAGTCGAACGCGTGGCCGTTGGGGCCGTGAGACACGAAATAGACGCCGGTCGACGCTTGCGCATCGATGCGCACGAACGACGTGTCGACCTGTTCGCGCTCCCACAGATCGACCAGCAGGCGTCCGAAATGATCGGCGCCGACCGCCGATACGAAGCCGGTCCTCGCACCTTGGCGCGCGGCCGCGATGCAGAAGTTCGACGTGTCGCCGCCGAAGCCTTGCAGGTAGTTCGGCTGATCCTTCGCCGACTGGTTGAATTCGATCATCGCCTCGCCGAGCGCGAGGATGTCCGGTGTTTGAGCTTCAGGCCGTGCGGCCGCGCCGAGCGCCATCGCTTAGACCTCACCCCACAAATCGTGGCCGTCCGCGCCGGTGATCTTCACGGACACGAAATCGCCGACCTTGTAGCGCTTCGATGCCTTGCTGGACGGCGCGATATAGACGACGCCGTCGATCTCCGGCGCGTCCGCCGCGGTGCGGCCGATGCCGCCGTCTGCGTTGATTTCGTCGACCAGCACCTTCAGCGTCTTGCCGACCTTCTTCGCGATGCGCTTCGCCGACACCTGCTCGGCCACTTCCATGAAGCGCGCGCGACGTTCTTCACGCACTTCGTCGGGCAGCGCGCCGTCGAGTTCGTTCGCGCTCGCGCCTTCGACCGGCGAATATGCAAAGCAGCCGACGCGATCGAGCTCCGCCTCGCGGATGAAATCGAGCAGCGTTTCGAACTGCTCTTCGGTCTCGCCCGGGAAGCCGGCGATGAACGTGCTGCGGATCGTCAGATCCGGGCAGATCTCGCGCCAGGCCTTCACGCGCTCCATCACCTTCTCGGCGTTGGCCGGGCGCTTCATGCGCTTGAGCACTTCCGGATGCGCGTGCTGGAACGGCACGTCGAGATACGGCAGCACATGGCCCTTGAACGGACCCGCGGCCATCATCGGAATCACTTCGTCGACACTCGGATACGGATACACGTAATGCAGGCGCACCCACGCGCCGTATTGCGCGGCGAGTTCGCCGAGCGCGGCGACCAGATCCGTCATGCGCGTCTTGATCGGCTTGCCGTTCCAGAAACCGGTGCGGTATTTGACATCGACGCCGTAGGCGCTCGTGTCCTGCGAAATCACGAGCAGTTCCTTCACGCCGGACTTGAACAGGTTCTCGGCTTCGAGCATCACCTCGGCGACCGGGCGCGATACCAGATCGCCGCGCATCGACGGGATGATGCAGAACGTGCAGCGATGATTGCAGCCTTCGGAAATCTTCAGGTACGCGTAATGGCGCGGCGTGAGCTTGACGCCCGCGGCAGGCACCAGGTCGACGAACGGATCGTGCGGCTTCGGCAGATGGCTGTGCACCGCCTGCATCACCTCGCCGACCGCGTGCGGGCCGGTCACCGCGAGCACCTTCGGATGCACTTCCTCGATCAGACCAGAACCGCTCGCGCTCTTCTTTGCGCCGAGGCAGCCGGTGACGATCACCTTGCCGTTTTCGTTGAGCGCTTCGCCGATCGCGTCGAGGCTTTCCTGCACGGCTTCGTCGATGAAGCCGCAGGTGTTGACGACCACGAGGTCCGCGCCGTCATAGGTGCCGGAGATTTCGTAGCCTTCGGCACGCAGCTGGGTGATGATCTGCTCGGAATCGACGAGGGCCTTGGGGCAGCCGAGGGAAACGAAGCCGACTTTCGGCGTGGCGCCCGGCGCGGCCGGAGCGTTCGAGGGGGTGGAAGACATGGGGAACCGCTTGAAGACGTTAAACCCTGAATTGTAGCGGTTCGCCACCGCCACCGCTCGTAAGTCTTTGAATTCTAGTCTTCAAACGGGGATGGGTTCAGCCGGTTCGGGTTGATTCAGCTCGCTATTTTCGTCGCTGAAAACGTACTCACGCGTTGGCGCCGACGCGCCTGCGGCCGCCAGCGCCTGGCCGATCACCGTAAGAATTTCGTCAGAGTCCTGCACTCGCCGAATCGCCGCATGCAGTTCGGCCGCTTGCGGCCAGGTCCGCTGCAAGTAGCTGAGCCACTGCTTGACGCGGCCGTGCTCATGGGTCAGCGAGCCGTGCGCCCGCAGCTTGTTCAGGTAGCCGACGATCGAACCCAGCACCTGCGGCCATTCGTCGGCCGACGCACACGGGTCCATGAGCCCGCGGATTCGCTGCGCGAGGAATGGGTCCGACACGGCGCCGCGGCCAATCATCACGTCCGTGCAGCCGCTGACCGAGCGGCAGCGCTGCCAGTCCGCGACTGTCCAGACCTCGCCGTTCGCGATGACGGGCACATCGACGGCGTCGTCGATATGCGCGACCCACTCCCAGTGCGCGGGCGGCCGGTAGCGGTCGTCGCGCGTGCGCGCATGCACGACGAGCGAGGCCGCGCCGCCGTCCACGAGCGCCTGCGCGCATTCGATCGCCCGCGACGTGTCGGACACGCCGAGGCGCATTTTCGCGGTCACCGCGATATCGGCCGGCACCGCGGCGCGCACGGCCGCGACGATCTGGTTCAGCAGCTTCGGGTTAGCGAGCAGCATCGCGCCGCCGCCATGCTGATTGACCACTTTAGCGGGACAGCCGAAGTTCAGGTCGATACCGTACGGCGACAGCGTGGCCGCGTACGCGGCGTTGCGCGCCATCCACTCGGGATCGCTGCCGAGCAGTTGAATCACCATCGGCGTGCCGCTGGCGGTCACGCTCGCGTGCAGGATCTCGGGCGCCTCGCGCTCATAGACGCGCGTCGGCAGCATCGAGCCCGTGATGCGGATGAACTCGGACACGCAGCCGTCGAAAGTGCCCGCGCTCGTCAGCACGTCGCGCAGCACGTAGTCCGCAAGCCCTTCCATTGGGGCGAGAAACAGCCGGCTCATGAGGATGTGGGTGAACGGCGGATCAGCGAAGAACGATCCGTGCGGCCTTCACAACGGAAGACACGGACGCGATCAGGGAGACGGTCTGAAACATAAGGCGGGTCCAGCGGAAGGAAAACGATAACGGCGCTAGCAGCGATGTGCCGGCAGCGGGACGCAACGGACCTTGAACCGCGGCCTGAATCCGGTTCCGACGGAAAAGCGTCCCCACGCGCGGGCCGGTATTGTAGCGCGTCGGTGGCTGCGCGATCGTGCGAGCCATCTGGGAGATTGGCAACGGAGCGGCTGGATGCCAACGCTACGCCGACGGCCAGGAGCTGGCTCAGCCAGGTCGCGCGATCCCGTTGCAGCCATGAAGGTCGGCTTCGCGTCCGCGGGCTACCCCGAAGCCCTCGTCGACCCGAGCGGACCTCGCCGCCATTCACTCGTTCACTTCTTCTCCGGCTCCGGATTGCCCTGTGGCGTAGCCGGCGCATTGCTCGCGTTGTTCGCATTGACAGCGCCGCCCGGCGTGAACGGGAACGTGGCGAACATGGTCTTCGCCTGGTTCTGCATCTGCTCCTGCATTTGCACGAACATATTCTTCGACTGCTCGATATAGCTGGTCATCATGCCCTGCATCATCGGCGCCTGCATGTTCATGAACTGCGACCAGACCTCGGGGTTCATCGCCTTGCCTTCATAGAGATTCTTCGACTGGTCTGCGAGCTTCGCCTGAATGTCGATGAAGGCCTGGATGTTCTTCTCCAGATACGTGCCCATCATGCCCTGCATCGCATGACCGTAGAACCGGATGATCTGCGACAGCATCGACGATGAGAACATCGGCAGGCCGCCGCTCTCTTCTTCGAGAATGATCTGCAGCAGGATCGAACGCGTCAGGTCCTCGTTGCTCTTGGCATCGATCACCTTGAAATCTTCCTGATCGAGCACGAGCTGCTTCACATCAGTCAGCGTGATGTAGGTGCTCGTCTCCGTATCGTAGAGCCGACGATTCGGATATTTCTTGATCAGTCGTTCGGCCGTTTTCTTTGTAGTAGTAGTCATGTAACGCCTTTAAGCTCGAGTTAAGCAAACGCGGAAACGGCGTCCGGGCTGTGCGATCGAATCGATTGCGCAGCCGGGACGCCGGGGAAACCATCTGAGCCGGAGCGCGCCGCCATCCGGTCCGGCGCGCCGATGGCTCAGCCCATATGCAAGCCGCCGTTCAGCGAAAAATCTGCGCCGGTGGCGAAGCCCGATTCGTCCGACGCGAGCCATGCGACGATCGAGCCGATTTCGTCCGGCTGACCGAGGCGGCGCACCGGAATCGTCGCGACGATTTTTTCCAGCACGTCCGGGCGGATGGCCTTGACCATGTCGGTGCCGATGTAGCCCGGCGACACGGTGTTGACCGTCACGCCCTTGGTCGCGACTTCCTGCGCGAGCGACATCGTAAAGCCGTGGATGCCCGCCTTCGCAGTCGAATAATTGGTTTGGCCGAACTGGCCCTTCTGGCCGTTCACCGACGAAATGTTGATTACGCGGCCAAAGCCACGCTCGACCATGCCGTCGATCACCTGCTTGGTGACGTTGAACAGGCTCGTCAGGTTGGTGTCGATCACCGCGGTCCAGTCTTCGTGCGTCATCTTGCGGAACACAACGTCGCGCGTGATGCCGGCATTGTTGACCAGCACGTCGATCTCGCCGACTTCGGCCTTGACCTTGTCGAACGCGGCCTTGGTCGATTCCCAGTCGCCGACGTTACCCTCGGAGGCGACGAAGTCGAAGCCAAGCGCCTTCTGCTCGTCGAGCCACTTTGCACGGCGCGGCGAATTCGGGCCGCAGCCCGCGATCACCTTGAAGCCTTCCTTGTGCAGACGTTGGCAGATGCTGGTGCCGATGCCGCCCATGCCGCCCGTTACGTACGCAATTCGCTGTGTCATAAACCACACTCCGTTATCGTTGTCGAGGCGCCTGCCGGCGGCCTCGTGCCTCGCCTGATGCTGGTTCACGTTGCCGCCGGGCGACCGTCTGGCAACGTGCGCTGCCGGCCCGAGTCACCTGTTGCAGCGCAGCGCGCTGCACCGCCAGTTGGCGTGCGGCGCGGCCAGATGGCTGTGCCGGCGAAGGCCGCGCGCGAACGGTCGCGGTCGCGCGCGGCGTATCCAGCGTACTTTAAACGCGCTCGACCGCGAGCGCGACACCCATGCCGCCGCCGATACACAGCGAGGCCAGACCCTTCTTCGCATCGCGCTTCTGCATTTCGTGCAGCAGCGTGACGAGAATCCGGCAGCCGGACGCGCCGATCGGGTGGCCGATGGCAATCGCGCCGCCGTTCACGTTGATCTTCGATGTGTCCCAGCCCATCTGCTTATGCACGGCGAGCGCCTGTGCGGCAAACGCTTCGTTGATTTCCATCAGGTCGAGGTCGGCCGGCGTCCAGCCCGCGCGCTCGAGGCAGCGGCGCGAAGCCGGCACCGGGCCCATGCCCATCACCTTCGGATCGACACCCGCGTTCGCGTACGCCTTGATGCGCGCGAGCGGCGTGAGGCCGAGCGCTTCCGCTTTCTTCAACGACATCACGAGCACCGCGGCCGCGCCGTCGTTCAGGCCCGACGCATTCGCCGCCGTGACCGTGCCTTCCTTCGAGAACGCCGGCTTCAGGCCCGCGAGCGATTCGGCCGTCACGCCGTGACGCACGAATTCGTCGGTGGTGAAGCGCAGCGGCTCGCCCTTGCGTTGCGGAATCTCGACCGGCACGATTTCGTCGTTGAAGCGCCCTGCCTTCTGCGCGGCTTCCGCCTTGTTCTGCGACAGCGCCGCGAACGCGTCCTGCTGTTCGCGCGTGATGCCGTGTTCCTTCGCGACGTTCTCAGCCGTCACGCCCATGTGGTACTGGTTGTAGACGTCCCACAGGCCGTCGACGATCATCGAGTCGATCAGCTTCGCGTCGCCCATGCGGAAACCATCGCGCGAACCCGGCAGCACGTGCGGCGCGGCGCTCATGTTTTCCTGGCCGCCTGCGACGACGATGTCCGCATCGCCGGCGATGATCGCGTTCGCCGCGAGCATCACGGCCTTCAGACCCGAGCCGCAAACCTTGTTGATCGTCATGCCGGGCACGGCCGACGGCAAACCCGCCTTGATCAGCGCCTGACGCGCGGGGTTCTGACCGGAGCCCGCCGTCAGCACCTGGCCCAGGATAACTTCGCTCACCTGTTCCGGCTTCACGCCGGCCCGTTCGAGTACGGCGCGCACCGCGACCGCTCCGAGTTCAGGTGCGGCAACCTTCGCCAGCGACCCACCAAACTTGCCCACTGCAGTACGAGCGGCCGATACGATCACAACATCAGTCATTTCCATATCCTCAGGGCATCCCGGCAAACTGCGCCGCAGCCCGTTACGTTAAAAATTGCGTCGCAACTTGCGTTGCTCTCACGCCTTCATCAACCAGACGCTCATTCACCTGCCAAACACCTATGCACCGGCCGACTGCGCAGCAACTTCGGACGCGCGCGTCGGCCCGTGCGTGAAACCTACTCCCGCTGCCGCACGTAGCGGCCCGGCGCCGGCTCGATGACCGGGAATTCGTCGGAGCCCAGCGTGGCGCGCGGCTTCACCTTCTTGCCGCCGTACTGATCGAGCCAGTCGGTCCATTCGGGCCACCAGCTGCCGGGCACTTCCGTCGCCGCTTCGAACCATTCGTCCGCGCTTGCGGGCAGCGTCTTCGCGTCGCTCTCGAGCTTCCAGAAACTGCGCTTTTTCTTCGCGGGCGGATTGATCACGCCCGCGATATGACCCGACGCGCCGAGCACGAACTTCAGCGGTCCCGTGAGCAGCGGCGCGGACGCATACGCGGTTTGCCACGGCACGATATGGTCTTCGCGCGAACCGTAAATGAAGGTCGGCACGTCGATCTTCGACAGATCGATCGGCTCGCCGCAGCTGCTCAGCGCACCCGGCTCGCGCAGCTTGTTCTCGAGATAGGTGTTGCGCAGATACCAGACGTACATCGGCCCCGGCACACTGGTCGAGTCGCTGTTCCAGTACAGCAGGTCGAATGGCACCGGCGTGCGACCCTTCAGGTAGTTGTCGACGACGTAGTTCCATACGAGGTCGTTCGGACGCAGGAACGAGAACGTGTTCGCGAATTCGATGCCGCGCATCAGCCCCGGCGGCGCACCGTTCTTGCCGCCGATGGTCTGCTCGCGCATCTGCACGTGCGCCTCGTCGACGAACACGTCGAGCACGCCCGTGTCGGAGAAGTCGAGCATCGCGGTGAGCAGCGTCATCGACGCGGCCGGATGTTCGCCGCGCGCCGCGGCCACCGCGAGCGCGGTGGCGAGCAACGTGCCGCCGATGCAGAAGCCGAGCGTATTGATCTGCTCGCGGCCGCTGATCTGGCGCACGGTGTCGATCGAAGTCAGCACGCCCTCGGCGATGTAGTCGTCCCACGTCTTGTGCGCGATCGACTGATCGGCATTGCGCCACGAAATCAGGAATACCTGGTGGCCCGAATCGAGCCCGTGCGCGACGAGCGAGTTTTCGGGCTGCAGGTCGAGGATGTAGTACTTGTTGATGCACGGCGGCACGATCAGGAGCGGCCGCTCGCGCACGGTCGCCGTGCGCGGCTTGTACTGGATCAGCTGCAGCAGATCGTTCTCGAACACGACCGAGCCTTCGGTGTTCGCGAGGTTCTCGCCGACCGCGAAACGCGATTCGTCGGTTTGGGAAATCTTGCCGCGCTGCATGTCGCCGAGCAGGTTCATCACACCCTGGCGCAGGCTCTCGCCCTTGCTGTCGAGCAGCGTTTTCTGCGCTTCGGGATTCAGCGCGAAGAAGTTGCTCGGCGAGGCCGCCGCAGTCCACTGCTGGACCGCGAAGCGAATGCGCTCGCGGGTTTTCGGCTGGGTATCGAGCGCGTCGACCATCTGCTGCAAATAGCGCGCGTTCAGCAGATACCACGCGGCGGTGAACGCGTAGGCCGGCGACTGGCTCCAGGCGTCGGCGCTAAAGCGCCGGTCCTTGAGCTCGGGCGCCTTGATCGCCGATGTGGTGGCCTGCTGGATCAGTTCCATCGCCTCGCGCGAATAGTCGGTTTGCAGCTTCTGCAAACGCTCGGGCGGAATCGCGGCGGTGGGAATGCTCAGCCCCGGCAGAGCGCCGGCGGCCAGCTTGCTGAAGTCGGGCATGCCGGGAAATGCCGGGATTTGCGGAAAGCCCGCCGTGATCTGCGCGAGGTCCGGCATCTGCGGCATTGAAGGCATCTGGAATGCCGCGCCATTGGGCGGGGCGCCGAACGAACGCCAGGCGTTCATCCAGGCGTCGAGAAATTGCTGCATGCCTGCGGCTGACGATGCACCGCTCGTACCGGCCTGCTGCGTCTGCTCCTTCGAGGAGTCCGTGCTGGGGGAAGCTGAGGAATGAGATGCTGCCATGCCTGCTTTTGACCGGTAAGTCCTTGCGGACGGGTTGAGAGGCAGGTTCGTGCGCACGGGGCGATTGCTCGCGACTTCGTCACACCCTGTCTCATGAACGAGGAGGAGCTTAGAAGGAACATTCTTGCTCCCCATCACAAGGCATGTCAATGCTTGCTCCCGATTTTGCCGCGGTGCGATATTTTTTTAATTATCGTTTTCCCTGTATGGCAAATTGCGCTTTTGCGAATAAATGTCCCATGCCGCACGCAACTCAAAAAAAGTCCAACGGCGCATGGCACTTAAGCGTATTTATCCGTGCGCTCGCCCACAGAGCAGCCGGGGATTCGCGCTATCTGCAATCCTTCCGGCAGTGCAACAAAAAATGTGCTTGAAGGCCGAGGGAAGGCCTTCAGTGACGGACCTGCCGTGCCATTCGCGAATCTCGAACCGGTGCGCATTCACGCAGAATGAAACCACCGTTCGATTCTAAAAATATGACGAGATGCGCGCGCTACCCAGAATTAATCGGCAATTGATTGCGCCTGTTCGTCGATCCAGATCAACGCGGCCATACGGCCGGTTTCGCGGTCCCGGCGATACGAATAAAAGCGCTCGCGCAGTGTGACCGTGCACAGGTCGCCGCCGCTGATACGCGTAACGCCGAGCCGCTGCAGGCGCAAGCGCGCCAGCGCCGGCAGATTGGCGAGATATTTGCCGGCATTCGAGGGATGCGCGACGAACGCCTTCGCGGTCGCATCGCGTTGTGCGTCGTCGACACCAGTCATGAAGGCGTCACGGACGTCTGCACCGACTTCGAACGCGTTGGGCCCGATCGACGGTCCGAGGTACGCATGCAACTCGGCGGCCGGCACGCCCGCCAGCGCCGCGACCCGCGCGGCGGTCTGCTCGACGATGCCCGCCGCGAGTCCGCGCCAGCCGGCATGCGCGGCGCCGACCGCGCGCCCCGCTTCGTCGCACACCAGCACCGGCATGCAATCGGCCACCATCACGACGCACGCGATGCCCGCGCGATCGGTGACGCTCGCGTCGGCGCGCGCCGGCGCGCCATGCTCGCGCGCGTGCGCGACTGCATCCTCGGCGCGCACGATGCCGGCGCCGTGAATCTGTTCGAGCCACGCGGTTTCGCGAACACCGGTCAGCGCGACGAGCCGTGCGCGATTGCTCGCGATCGCGGCCGGATCGTCGCCGGTCTTCATGCCCAGGTTCAGCCCGCCGGGCTGGTCGGCGCCGCCGCGCCAGCGGCCGAACGGCGCGTCGCTGACGCCGCCGTCGCGCGTGGTCACGAGCGCGCGCACGCGCGGCGAGACGTTCCATGCGGGCTGCACGACATCGGCAAAACCCAGCTCCGGCAGATTGGCGCTCATGCGTGATCGTCCTCATCGTGGTCGCTGTCTTCATCGTACGCGCCATCGTCGAACGATGCATCGTAGTCCTCGTCATACGCGTCGTCGAACTCCCCGGCGTCGTCGCGACCGAGGCCGAGCGCGGCCGACAATGCCTCGATGTCGGGCGGCACGTCGGCGCGCCATTGCATCGAGCGGCCGGTCTTCGGATGGATCAGGCCGAGCCGCCACGCGTGCAGCGCCTGGCGCGCGAAGCCGTCCGGCAGCGGCGTGACCGAGCGCTTGCCGCGCGCGCGTCCGTAGACGGGGTCTCCGAGCAGCGGATGACCGATATGCGCGCAATGCACGCGAATCTGATGCGTGCGCCCAGTCTCCAGATCGCAGTGGATCGCCGTGACCGGCTGACGCTGCCAGATCGCCGCGGCCACGCGCCGAAAATGCGTGCGCGCCGGCTTGCCGGCCGCGCCCGTCACCACGGCCATGCGCGTGCGCTCGCGCGGGTCGCGGCCGATCGGCGCGTCGATCGTGCCTTCGTCGGGCATGTTGCCCCACACGAGCGCGAGGTAGCGGCGCTTGACCGTGCGCGCCTGCAACTGACGCACGAGGTCGGTCTGCGCCTCGAGCGTGCGCGCGACCACCATCAGTCCCGAAGTCTCCTTGTCGAGCCGATGCACGATGCCCGCGCGCGGCAGACCCGCCGCGGCCTCGCCATAGCGGTGGAGCAGTCCGTTCAGCACGGTGCCGCTCCAATTGCCGGCCGCCGGATGCACGACCATGCCGGCCGGCTTGTTGATGACGACCAGCGTGTCGTCCTCGTAGACGATCTCGAGCGGCACCGGCTCGGGCGTGAAGGCGAGCTGCTCGGGCAGCAGATCGGGCACGAGCTCGATCGTGGCACCGAGCGGCACCGGCTGGCGAATCTTCGCCGGCTTGCCGTCGACACGCACCCGCTGCGCCTCGATCCAGCTTTGCAGACGGCTGCGCGAGAACTCCGGGAATACTTTGGCGAGCACCTTGTCGAGGCGCTCGCCGGCCAGTTCGTCGGGCACCACGACGCTGCGCGGCGCCTCGTCGGCCGCGCGCACGGGCACCGGCGCCGCCGTGGCCGCGGAGCCTTGCGGACCGCTTTCGGCGAGCGCGTCGCCGGCGAAATCGTCATCGAGGGAATCGACGCCCAACGCGTCGGCCGGGTCGGCGCTTACGCTATAATCTTTGTTGCTATTCCCGGCGCCTGCGGTGCCTGGAGTATTTGAGCGGGTCATTGAATCTGGGTCACCTGGACGTAAAGCTAGACTGGAAAATGCGAGCCTTGAACACCATCACTGAAGCGGCGATCAATTTGGCGGCCATCAAGAAGGCGGCCCGGAAAGTGGCCGGATACGTTGCGTGCGCCGCGGCCGTCGTCGCTATTGCGGCTTGCCACGGCCTGCCGGAGAAGACCGACGAAACGGCAACGTGGAACAACAACAAATTATATACGGAGGCGAACGACGCCCTGACCGGTGGTGACTGGGGCAAGTGCGCGAAGTATTTCGAGCTTCTCGAGGGCCGCGACCCGTTCGGCCACTTCGCCCAGCAGGCGCAGATCAACGTCGCGTACTGCAACTGGAAAGACAACGAAAACGCCGCCGCCGACCAGGCCATCGACCGCTTCATCCAGTTGCACCCGGATCACCCGGACATCGCCTACGCGTATTACCTGAAGGGCATGATCCACTTCAATGACGACCTCGGTCTGTTCGGCCGCTTCTCGGGCCAGGATATGAGCGAGCGCGATCCGAAGTCGCTGCGCGAGTCGTACGACGCGTTCAAGGTCGTGGTGGACCGCTTCCCGAACAGCAAGTACGCGCCGGACGCTGCGCAGCGCATGCGCTACATCGTGAATGCGCTGGCATCGCACGAAGTCCACGCGGCGGACTACTACTACCGCCGCGGCGCCTATGTCGCCGCGATCAACCGCGCGCAGCTCGCCTTGCGCGAGTACAAGAACGCGCCGGCCATCGAAGACGCGCTGCACATCATGATTCTGTCGTACGAGAAGCTGAACAACCACCAACTCGCTGACGACACGCGCCGCGTGCTGGCCGGCACTTTCCCCGACAGCCCGTACGTGACCGGCCACGCACGGCCCGGCACGGCGAAGTCGTGGTGGCAGTTCTGATTCCCCACGCGCCGACGGCACACTGACCGTCGTCTGGAAACGAAAACGCCACGACCTCGGTCGTGGCGTTTTCGTTCGTGCGCGCCGCGAAACTCAATCGCGCTCGAACAGCGCAATCGATTCCACGTGCGACGTATGCGGGAACATATTGACGACGCCCGCGCCCACCAGCCGATAGCCGGCTTCATGCACGAGCAGCCCGGCATCGCGCGCGAGCGTGCCCGGCGCGCACGACACGTAGACGATGCGCTTCGGCAGCGGCCCGTTGCCGCTCTGCGCGATCTCCGCGAGCGCCTTCGCGATCGCGAGCGCGCCTTCGCGCGGGGGATCGACCAGGAACTTGTCGAAGTGGCCGAGCGCGCGCAGGTCGTCGGCGGTGACTTCGAACAGGTTGCGGCTGGCGAACGACGTATGCCCCGCGACGCCGTTCAGCTCCGCGTTCGCGAGCGCGCGCTGGGTCAGCACTTCGCTGCCCTCGATGCCGACCACTTCCCGCGAAATTCGCGCGAGCGGCAGCGTGAAATTGCCGATCCCGCAGAACAGGTCGAGCACGCGGTCCGTGCGCGCCGGCGCCAGCAGGCGCAACGCGCGGCTCACCAGCACACGGTTGATCGCGTGATTGACCTGGGTGAAATCAGTCGGCTTGAACGGCATGCGGATGCCGTATTCCGGCAGCGTGTAGTCGAGTTGCACGTCGAGCGGATAAAGCGGCGTGACTGTGTCGGGACCACCCGGCTGGATCCAGAACTGCACCTTGTGCTCGTCCGCGAACTCGCGCAGCACCTGCTCGTCCGCGGCTGTCAGCGGTTCGAGGTTGCGCACGACGAGCGCGGTGACCGAGGAGCCGACTGCGAGCTCGAGCTGCGGCATACGGTCGTAGATCGACAGCTTGCGGACCATGAAGCGCAGCGGCATCAGCATCGCCGACACATGCGGCGGCAGCACCTCGCAGGTCTTCATATCGGCGATATAGCTGCTCTTCTTCTCATGAAAGCCGATGCGCATGCCGCCGCGCTCCGGCAGATAGCGCACCGCGAGCCGCGCGCGATAGCGATAACCCCAGGACGGCCCGTGAATCGGCCGGAACACCGTTTCGGGGCGCAGCTTCGCCAGATGCTGCAGGTTGTCCTCGAGCACGCGCTGCTTGACCGCCACTTGCGCGCGCATGTCCAGATGCTGCATCGAGCAGCCGCCGCAGATGTTGAAGTACGTGCATTTCGGCGTCGTGCGGATCACGCTTTCGCGGAACACCTGGACGACTTCGGCCTGTTCGAATTTCGGCTTGCTGCGATGCGTCGAATAACTGACGAGCTCACCCGGCAGTGCGCCTTCGACGAACACGACCTTACCTGGCGTGCCGTCTTCGCTCGCGGTGCGGCCCACGCCGCGCGCTTCCATATCGAGCGAAACGATTTCGATGACCGGTTCGTTGCCGGTAATGACGGGCGCCGGCGCCGGGGCGTGCGCCTTCGCATGCTTCGATGAGCGCCGCGGCGAGCGACGTTGGGGGGCAGTTCGGGACACCTGCGGACTTCCTGACAAACTATGGGGAAAGGCGAGATTGTAGACCAAGCGCCGAGCCTGCCAGTGGCGTGGTCTGGACCACGCCCGGAGCGCGTGTGGATCGCGGCCCGGATTGCGGCGCGGCGCCCCGGCGGACGCGCTACTCGCGCGCCGTTACGGCTCGAACGCCGCCAGATACTCGCCCCACTGTGGCGCGGTTTCCAGCGCCAGCGCATTCTTCACGAGGTTGATCTCGTCAGCATACTCCGACGGCGAAAAGCCGCCGCGCATCAACTGGAAGCGGCAATACAGCAGGTACGTATTGACGACGTCGGTCTCGCAGTAATTGCGGATTTCCTCGATGCGCCCTTGCTGGAACGCCTGCCACACCTGACTGCCGTCCATGCCCATCTTGCCCGGAAAGCCGCACATCTTCGCGAGCGCGTCGAGCGGCGCGTTCGCGCGCGCCTGGTACATCGCGAGCACGTCCATCAGGTCGGTGTGGCGCGCGTGGTAGCGGCTGATGTAGTTGTTCCACTTGAAGTCGCGGTCGTCCTCGCCGAGATCCCAGAACCGGTAGGCCGGAATGCCGTTGACGAGCGCGCGATAGTTGAGCACCGGCAGATCGAATCCGCCGCCGTTCCACGACACGAGCTGCGGCGTGTACTTTTCGATCACGCGATAGAACGACTGCACGAGCGTCGCCTCGCCGTCCTCGGGCGTGCCGAGCGAGCGCACGCGAAAACCGTTGTTGTCGCGGAACACGCAGGAAATCGCCGCGACCCGTTGCAGGTGATGCGGCAGAAAATCGCTGCCGGTTTTTTCCCGGCGCGCGGCGAACGCGTGCTCGGCGACATCGGCGTCGCTCATCGACGCGGGCAAATCTTCAAGACGGCGGATGCCGGCGACATCGGGAATCGTCTCGATGTCGAAAACAAGAATCGGTGTCATCAGGTCAGAGAACGGCGTCTTTGCGGACACCGTTTGAGGCGAAGAAGCGCTTGAGCCGCACCAGCGCTTCCTGTTGGATCTGGCGCACACGCTCGCGCGTAAGGCCCATTTCGTCGGCCAGCTCCTCGAGCGTGGCGGGCTCGATATGATTCAGACCGAAGCGCCGCTCGATTACATGGCGGTGCTTGTCCGACAAACGCGCGAGCCATGCGCGTGTCAGCGTTTCGAGCTCGCGATGCTGCACCTCGGCGTCTGGCGACTGGCTCTGGTCGTCCGACAGCAAATCGAGCAGGCTGCTCGCCGGATCGAGGTCGAGCGGCGCGTCGAGCGACGCGGTGTGCTCGTTCAGCGCGAGGATGTCGGTGACTTCGTCGGTGGTCTTGCCGGTCAGATAGGCGATGTCATCGATGCTCGCGTCGCGGCGCTCGGCGGCTTCGCCCGAATTCATCGAGTTCTTTTCCAGATGGCGCTTCGCGCGCAACACCTGGTTGAGCTCACGAATCACATGCACCGGTAAGCGCACGGTGCGCGCCTGGTTCATGATCGCGCGCTCGATGCTCTGGCGAATCCACTATGTCGCGTAAGTCGAAAAACGGAAGCCGCGCGTCGGATCGAATTTTTCGATTGCGTGCATCAGCCCGAGATTGCCCTCCTCGATAAGATCGAGCAGCGGCACGCCGCGATTCAGATAACCCTTGGC